>CAYWNR010000247.1:0-6015 GCA_964459705.1 uncultured Gemmatimonadaceae bacterium
GTGAAGCGGCGGTATCCCATCGGCTGCCCCGAGATTCGGATTTGAAGGTAAGGTAGCAACGGCAGCCGAGCTTCGCGTCCGCACCGACACACACCTCGAAATCACTCGATATCGATAACATAAACTACATAATTACAATCACTTACAACTTCCCACATCAGATGTGATATTTCCACATCCCCACGAGAACCCACGAGCGACTCACGGAGATCAAAGGCCGCAGGGATCTGGTGTTCGCCCGTTGGAGGGAGCGTGCTCACCGGGCTCGGCTCTCCCCGAAGACCTTCCGTACCGAATTCAGGACGGGACCGTCACCTAGCGCGGACACAACGCCAGACGTAACTAACGCGAGAACATACAGTTACGTTCGGCATGAAACTCGCTCCCTTGCGACAACGTCCGATCCGCGGGTTTCGGTATCATGGAATGTCCTTCCTGGAAGAGCCGACGCGGTCTCGCCGTCGCTATGCTGATCATCCCTGGCGTGCTGGGGGCACAGGTGCCCTCCGGCGGGCCCGGTTTTTTCTTTCATATGCCTCGAGCTTCCATTGGCGTTCGCGCCGGATTGGGTCTGCCGCGCGCGAATGCCGGCCCCGACGGCTTCTTCGCGTTCGCGACTCGCGAGCTCACGCTAAGCAAGAGCGACTTCAACGCCTTCGCCATCCGCGCCGACCTCGACGCGGTACTCGTCGGCCCAATGGATGTGGTCTTCGGTGTCGGATACAGCTTTGCCTCCGCGGCTTCCGAGTTCCGCGATTGGGTCGACCAGAACGACCGGCCCATCACGCAGCGTACCCGGCTCTCCACCAAGACGTACACGGCTGCCATACGCTGGAACATCACTTCGCGGGGGCGCCGTATCGGGCAGTTCGTCTGGATGCCGGCCCGCGTGCTGCCGTACGTCGGTGTCGGGGCCGGCGCCATCCGGTACTCGCTGTGGCAGGACGGTTCTTTCGTCGATGTCGGCGATCTGTCGATCTTCAGCGACCGGCTCACCTCGCGTGGCTGGTCGGTGATGGCGTTGGTCATGGCCGGCGCGGACTACAGTCTGGGAAAGCGCCTGTTCGCGAGCGCCGAGGCACGCTACCAGTGGGCCAACGCTAAGCTGCAACAGGACTTCGTGGGCTTCGACGACGGGATCGACCTGAGCGGCCTCCAGGGCTCGCTCGGGCTACATGTGCGGATCTAGGGGGACCAATGACGAGCATGCGATTCCTCCTGTTGTTGCTGGCCGTAGGTCCGACGGCGCTCGCAGCGCAACAACCGCCGGATGCCCGCTGGTTGCCCTGGCTGGGCTGCTGGCAGGTGAGCGAAATGGCCGAGCCCGGCGCCCCGCTGGTGTGCGTGCGGCCCGCGTCCGATCCGCTCGGCGTGGAGGTCGCCATGGTGACCGAGCGGGAGACCGCCGTCTCGCGCGCACTCATCGCCGACGGTCGACGGCACGATGTCACCCTCGATGATTGCAAAGGGTCGCAGGTTGCGAGCTTCTCAGGTGACGGGCGGCGGGTCTATCTGCGGTCCACGTTTACGTGCCAGGGAGGCCAGCGCCGGACCGCGTCCGGCATCATGGCGATGGCGTCGCCCACCATGTGGCTGGACGCACGTTCGATCGGCGTGGACGACGAGCTGGTACCACAGGTGCTTCACTACTATCCGGCGCCGCCGGCGAGTTGGCCCGACGAATTCCTCCTCTCTACTGAGCGGGCCGACAGCGTGATCGCCGCCAGGGTGCGCGCGGCGGGCCCCATGACGCTGGCGGACGTTGAGGAGGCGGCAACCCAGGTCGATGGGGACGCGTTGGCGACGTTCCTGCTGGAACGGCACCAGCGGTTCGACCTCACGGCGGCGGGGCTCGCGGCGCTGGACGATGCCGCCGTCCCGGATGCGGTGATCGACGCGCTGGTAGCGGTGTCTTATCCAGGACGCTTCGCCGTCGTCCGCGAGGAAACGCGGCCGGTGCACCGGTCCGTCACGCCGCCGGCTCTCGCTGGCGAGACCTACCGCACTCCCTACGGGTGGGGGTGGTGGGGCTACGGGCAGTGCGCCTTTGCGACATACTGCGACTCCTACGGCTACGGGGGCGAAAACCTGTACTATCGCAGCCGGTACGCTCGAGCGTACCAGACACTCGTTTACGGTCCGTCCTTCTCCAGCGGCTACGGGGGCCGCCCAGTCATCATCGACCGTACCGTGCGTCGCCCAGGCATGGCCGTCGGGGGCCGTGGGTACACACGGGGCGGTGCGCCCGGAGGCAGCGGGAGCTACGCCCGGCCCCGGACCGGGTCGGTCGGGGGTGTGGGCAGCCCGGGCTACTCGTCGTCAGGGAGCCAGGGGGGTACGGGCGGAGCCACGTCGGGTGGCTACAGTCGAAGCGGCGGGTCCTCGTCGTCCGGAAGCTCGTCGGGCACGGCAAAAACCAGGCACCGGCACTAGTCGGGAGGACGCGACCCGAGGTGAGGCCGCGAGCACAGGCGCGGGGCGGCGAACGGAGACGTCGAGCACTCCGACCGCAGCGATCTGGGTGCTATCGTCGATGTGCCTAGAGCGGGGGGCTTCCCAGATCCCACCGTGTCTTCCCAAACCGCCACGATTCGCCGCACATCCTGCCTGACAACATCACCGTTCACAGCCCTTCGATCGACACACGCCGATCAACGGCGTTGATGCACGGGAACCGACCGCCGAAAACGCACCAGGTTCGCTCGCTCAGCTCGGCCAGGATCGCGAAGCGCACCAGTGCCCAGACGCTGTCGAATCCAAGCTGTTGCAGGATGTTCTTGCGATGGAAGCTCACGGTGTGCGCGCTGATGCCGAGCTGGCGGGCGATGTCCTCCGTGTGAACCCCTTGCCCGATGAGTCGGACGATGTCCTGCTGGCGCGGCGTGAGACGGTCGAAGCCAAGACGATCCTCAGCCGTTCCCTCGTACGGTTGCTCACGCAGGAGCGGCGAGACGTAGCGCCGACCAGCGAGCACCTCCTCGATGGCCTTCCGCAGCTCGGCCACATGGGCGTCCTTGGGGACGAACGCTGAAGCGCCAAGGCGGACGGCGGTATCCGCGAGAACCCTATGGAGGTACATCGTGACGACCACGACGCGCACGGAGGTGTTGCGGGACTTGAGATCACGGAGGACATCGAAGCCGGTCCTGCTGGGGAGCGATATGTTGAGCAGGAGAACATCCGGCTGCAATTCCTCCACCGTCTTCACGACACTCGCGCCGTCGCGGACCACGGCGACAACCTCGTACGAGTCGCGCAGCATCGCCCGCAGCCCTTCCGCGAACATCCGCTGATGTTCCGCGACCACGATCCGGATCGGATTCCTCACGGTGCTTGCGACTTCCCGCGCGGTGCCGCGGGTACGGTGGTTCCGCATGACGGGTGGCTTCGGGTGAGGTGCGCGTTCCTCATGGCGCGCAACCCGCAGGCCAGAGCGCCGATCGCCATCCGCCGCTCGATCGCACCCTGGTGCAATCTGAGGCGACGCCATTCCGCTCCACGCCTGGTCGCTCCGTTCACGCTTGGCCAAGCTGTGCCGCCCACTGCCTTTCGGATACGATCACGGGCCCGAGTCCCATGACGCGGTAGTCCATCGCCTTCTGGATCTCGGCCCCGTCCGCCGAACCGACCAAGGCCGGACTGCCGAGCAGCCCGACCACCACATAATCGAGATCCTGCCCAACGGTGTCGAGCACCTTCCCGCCCCGATCGACGACCTCCGCTTTGCAGGCGGTGCGGGTACCGAAGAAGAACTTGCCCATGAAGCAGAACCGTCTCCCCCGGATCTCGATCGGAGGTGGACCGTCCATCCCGAGGTAGCGTGACCATGTCGCTTCACGACCGGTGATGGAATCCGCGTCGAGGACCTGCGCGAGCAGGTCACGGAGCGCCTCTCGCTCCTCCCACGCGACCATGCCATCGACGAAGATCCGGCCCAGCCGGCGAGCCACGATGTTTGCTGGCCAGACGGCGGCCATCTCCCGGTGATCGCGGATCCACTGGGCGAGCCCGGCGGCCTCCGTCTCCTCGATCTCACCGTCGAAGATGACCCGGCGGCAGAGGCCGAGCATCTCATCGATGCCCCGCAACTGCGCGTCGACCGTGCGATGCGGTGAGCCGTGGTCAGCGGGCATCGGCCCTAGTCTGCGGAAGGCTGGCGAGCCGGATTCATGGACAATCGGCCCCGGGCATACGACGGCGCTGCATGATCACCCCCCGATCTGCGGATCCGAAGCAACAAGGCTATAGGGTAGATGCCGACCGGCGCGGCGAGGTTACAAGAGTGACCACGAGAACGACGTGCCAGACTGGGACCACAGCTGGACCTAGCACAGGTTGACGGCATCCGGCCGTCCCATACTTGCCACCAAGGGAATGGAGTCGAGACTCTTTCCCAGTGCTCCCGCGGGCATTGGTGCGGTAAGCCCTTCCATGTCAATGGATTCCGCGCGACAGAGTACGCGCTTGCGCAACCGGTAGAGGTCGTTGGGAGCCAGCCCGACGTCGGTCGCCGCGCGGGCCACGGATCGGCTCTGGAGATGCGAGACGTGCCGGAGATGCGCCAACGTCAGCCAGTCGAGGAGGGCTTTGGGACCGGGTAGGCCGTCCGCTCGGAAGCGTCGTTGGATTGTTCGCTGCGAGAGCCCCAACGCCCGCGAAATGGTCGCCACGCTCGGACGACGTCCGGCCGCCAAGACGCCCAACGCGCGATGGCCGAAGAGGTAGGCGGCACTCGAAAGGCCTGGCACCGCGCGCTTCAGGGCGTCCATGATCCACACACGGGGCACCGCGCGGATCAGACCGAACGCAGCCTCTCGGAGGTGGGTCATGCTATCAGGGTCCCTGGATTGGACCTGCACCCGGATATCGCCGGCCTTGGGAAGCTCAGAGAACGTCGTGAACGCGGGCCCGCTGGCCGGCAGGTAGAGCAGAATCGGCCCTCCCATCAACCCGCGCACCAGACCGTCAAAACGCTGAGCCGCCGTTCGGGTCCACGGATTCAGGTCATGAACGAGGGCCGCGGACCCCGCGAGCTGCTCAGGAGTGATCGTCGACGAATCCAGATGAACCGCGACAGCACCGGCTTCCCGCAGAGCGCGAGACACGGCGCGGCCCGCCCATTCTGACTCCACGCACACTCCGACCCGCATCCGACCCAGGTGTCCGGAGCAGACGCTGTCATCAGTGAGCCGCCCGGTGCTCCCCCACTGACCGGGTGAGCGTGGAGTGTCTTCGGTCGTCACGTGCGAGATTGGATTCCCCCCTCGGCGCCCAAAACCTGCCGCCGCACTCAGGATGCCGCGGCGCAACTCGTGGTTACATGACCATATCCCTCGCTGACGCATTTCGCCGATGTGACGTCGTGAATCGCCCACGCCCTGGCCTCTGAAACGTGGCACCTTGGGCAACACCTTTTTCAGGAGTGGCCCATGACGAAGCGGTTTCTCGGGGCGGTCGCGCTGGGGGTAGGCCTGACCCTCGTGCCCCTCACCGTACATTCGACCGACGGTGCGAAAACGCCCACGCTTGCGCTATCAGACGCGTGTGCCGAGACAGGAGTTTGCTGCCCGTCCTTTGGAGACTTATGCGTGCGATATGGTAAGCTCATCTCCAACATGCGGCCTTCCGGTGGCGAGGCATGCGCAAAGCCGGGCACCTAGTCCAAGCGCGTTGGTTGGTACCTGTCGCGCTGGCAGCGCTGCTGTCCACGGGTGTCGCCGCGGGCATTCGCTCCGGCGCTGACAGTCGCGGGCCGGGAGCGGACGGCACCGTGTGTGCGCCGCCCGGACTCAACGAGGACAGAGCGACACTCTCCGCCACGGTCGTGAGCGAAGCCAGCGACCTCGCCCTGCCAACGAGACTGCTCGTTGCCGGCCCCTGGGCCGTAGTGCTGGACGCCGGCTCGGATTCCGTCCTGCACCTGATTCGCCTTGACGACGGTGTGCCATACGAGTCGCTGGGACGGCGGGGGCGAGGGCCAGGCGAGTTTTGGAGCGCCTGGTCCATCAGCTACGA
>CAYWNR010000248.1:0-6013 GCA_964459705.1 uncultured Gemmatimonadaceae bacterium
GGGATGGACTGCCTCGACTGTCACACCACCCAGGGCCACAAGATCGCGCGCGGCAGGCGCGGCGTGGATCTCGTGGCGAATGACCTCCCTGAGGTCGAGGTGACCTGCGAGCGGTGTCATGGCGACCAGCCGCACCAAGGGTCCGGGATGGCGCCGATGATCAACATGCACACCGCCAAGATCGCGTGCGAGACGTGTCACATCCGTCAGCTGCGCCCCGACAACGTGGTGGTTCGCGATTGGTCGAAGCCCGTGTTCAACGAGGAGGAAGGCATCTGGGTTCCGACCAACGTCGAGTTGTCCGGCGCGCCCGACTCGGCCATCACGTACCGGTGGTTCAATGGGCTGGGGACCTTCATGGCCAACGCGTTGGGCGACAATCCCAACGGCGAGGGGCGCTACCGCGCGCTCCACACGACGCCGAACCAGTATTGGGCGGGAGTGCAGGGATTCGACTACGCGGCCGACTACGAGGCCACGTTCCGGCCGATTGCCGACCTGGGGACGTCGAAGATCTGGCCGTTCAAGCGGTTCCAGGCCGTGATGTACGAAGACCTGAACAACCAGGGGCCGTACGGGGGCATGCTGCTGCCGTTCGACTACGCCACGTATTACGAGACCGGCGATCCGGTGGCCGCGGTGGCGAAGGCCGCGAACAGTCCGATCATGCGCAAGATGTACGGCCCCATGTTCAAGTGGTACATGATGGACGACTTCATGAAGTACATGGCGGTGGACGGGTGGAACACGCATTTCGACATCGAGAAGATCGCGCCCACGCCCATGCGCAACGAAGCGACGTTGATGATCAACCACTCGATCCAGAAGACCGGTCGCACCTGCAACGAGTGTCACGCGGTGAACGGGCTGCTGGACTTCGAGGAGTTGGGCTACGCGCCCGAGCGCGCCGCCCAGCTCAGGAAACCGAGGTTCTAGGGCGGAGGCCGTCCGTTCTGGGGATGGTTCACCAGGTCATCCAGGATCCGATCGGTGGGCCAGCCGGGGTAGCGCCGCTGGAGTGCCGACAGCGGCGTCTCGCTGCATCGGGCTCGCGCATACCCCGGATCCTGGCAGCTCACCACCACGTCCAGCCGCGGGGTCGCCGCCGGCGTGCCGTCGCCGCCGCCGAACCGCATCTGAAACGCGACGCGCCGTCCTTCGGCGTCCGCGACCACGGAATCCACGAGGCTCGCGTCGAATTGCTCCGGGTCCATGTGGTGATTGTGTATCCGGAACCAGTCTTCGCCCACGCGCGCGTACGTCACCCGGGTGGAGTCGACGTAGGCCTGGCGGACGGAGTCCCAGGGCCGTGTGGGATACAGGAGCGCGTCGCGTCCGGAGCTCGGGTCCCACGTCCATAGCTCCGCGGAGTGCGTGGGCGCGAAGTGCATCATGCTGTGGTGATACAGCATGACGTTCCCCGGCAGCGTCGTGAGCAGCCATCCCCGCAAGGCGACGACGGGCGTCAGCGCGCGGGTGAGCACGATGGTGGTCCCGGCGGACGGGGACTCGTGCGTGGTGAGGACGACAAAGCGGTCGGTGTGCTGGATCGCGATGATCGACCCGACCTCCCACTCGGGCGGCTCGTGCCGCCAGCGCTCGAGCCCCGCGTGGGTCCACGCCCGTCGAGCGCGATCCCAGACGCTCACCCGGATGGTGTCCGTTCGGACGCCGCGGTGGTCGTTCAGGATGTAGTACGCGATCGCGAACAGGTCGGGTGCGTCTTCCACGGCGTAGCTGGTGATGCGCGCGTCGAGACGCGACGGTCCACCGGGGGCGACCGGCACGCGGTGCTCGGTCAGCACGTCCCGCAGGGTCTGCGCCCGCGCCAGCGGCGCGGAGAGCGCCGCGATCAACAGCGCGGCAAAGGTCACGCGAAGGCCGATTCGTCTCACACTGCGCTGATACCCCCTGTCGGGCCTGCCCGAAGCGCCGGCGTGTCTCGAGGCTACGTCACCATCACGCGATGGCGCTCGATCCACGCGATCCACGGCACCACGAGGATCCCGAAGAGCAACCCGACCCACGCGACTGCGGTCGCACTCGGCGGCGGCGCGCTGAACGGGCCACTCACCCAGGCGAGGGCGAGCAGGCCCAGCAGCGCGAACAGGGCAATCGAGCCGATCCGGTCCTTGGCGCGAGTGCCGCCCAGATAGAGCCAGACACCCGCGACGAACATGGCGCCCTCGACGATGAGCGTGCCAGGTATCGAGTTCCAGAGACCGAGGCCGACCAACGGCGAGCCGTGTCCGGGCCAGAGTGGGAGGTCGGGCCGGTGCACGATCAGGTCGAGCACCCAATGGCTCACGACCAGTGCTCCCACGATCACCGCCGCGCGGGCTCGACGCCGCGCGGCGTAGACCACTCCGCCGCCGACCAGGCCCCAGACGATCGCCATGAGCAGGCTATGGCTCCATGGGTACCAGTCGAACGCGAGTGGAGTGAAGGCGGTGTCACCGGGAGTGATGCGGACGCGCTCGATGCCGAGCAGCACGAGCGCCGGCCAGATCAGATCGAGCGCATAGGTCGCGACGAGCAACTCCGCGAGGGAGACGCGCGGCGCCGTGCGCTTGGCGGCGAAAGCAAGAGCGGCGTGACCGACGAACATGGCTGGGACGACGATTCTAGAACGTATCCCGCTGGGTCGCAAGCTCGAAGCGGATGAGCGGGGCAGAGACGAAGAAGATGAGAGGGGCAGAGGGGCAGAGAGAAGCTCGGGCCGGCCCCGGAGCGGAGGCGCGTCCGCAGGAACCCAGCGCTATCTCATCTCTGCCCCACGGCCCCTCTCATCCCATCCCGTTGATCGGCTCTCCCCATCCGAAAGTCACATCAGCGTCCACAAATACCACGCCCCAAGCAGGAGCGCGAGCCCGACGAAGACCGTGAGAAGCCTCCGCACGAGAGACGACAGGGCTCGGAGCGCGATGCCGGCGACGATGGCGGCTCCCAGGCACGCGCCGGCCGATGTCCACTCCAACCGTCCGCCCGGCTGCAACACCTCGGGGAGCGTGGCTTTGAACCGCACGACCGCCTCCGGGAACGTCGGGGCCGACTTGGACACGGCGATCCAATGGACGAACATGTAGAGCGGAAACGCGAACAGCACTACAGCGAGTCCCAACAGCACGTAGGGCCACTTCGGTCGCTCGTCAGGCATGGGTCTCACCTCTGCCCTTGGGAGAGGATGTGGGCGACCAAGAATGCGGCGTCCGGCGGAACGGCACCAGCCTGCTGGCGCGTTCCGCCGAACGCCGCGGTGCGGCGGGCCGCACTAGAACTCCATCGTCACTCTCGCGCCGAGGCTGCGGCCCTGACCGGGATTCAGCGCGTTCGTCTTCAAGCGACTGAGGTAATCCGCGTACGCCGTGTTGAGGACGTTCCGTAGTGTGAGATCGACGCGCATGGACCACGCGGTCGACGTCGGAAGGGCGCACCCGGCGCCGACGTTCACCAGCGTGTAGCCGGCTGACTGATAGCCCGCGCCGTCGAACGCCTCCGCGAAGAACGCCGCCTCGGACGGGTTGACTCGCGTCTGCCGGGCGTTGGTCTCTCCCCCGACCGAGAGATAGGCGTCGTGGAGCGCGGTTCCCAGGTCGCCTTCGAGACGCACACCGTACGTGGCCCGCAACGGCGGAATGGAGGGAAGAGGCTCGTGCGTGGTCGTATTCTGGCCACGGACGTAGTCCGCCGTCCCATGCAGATGGAGGTAGGCGGTTGGGTGGACGTCGATGCTCGTCTCCACGCCGGAAAGCAGCGCATCCCCCTGGGATACGTCGAAGATCTGGAAGCCGGACGCCGGATCGGTTTCCGTCGTGGGCACCGTGAATATGAAGTCCTGAATGACGTTCACGAAGCCGCCCAGCTCAGCGACGGCGTTCGAGGAGAGGACCCGCACGGCGAGGTCGGTGTTGATCGACGTCTCGTTCTTGAGGTTCGCGTTGCCGCGCTCGAACGCGATGGTGCCCTCGTGGACGCCGTTCGAGAACAGATCGAAAGTCGACGGCGTACGGAAACCGCGCCCGAGGTTGAGCACGAGCGCCACCGGCTCCGCCACGTGGTACAGGAGACCGACATTGCCGGTGACCGAGTTCCAGGTGCGTGTCTGCGCGGTCACGCCGATGTCCGCGTCGTCGGATACGTCCAAGTGGCGGTAGTCGTAGCGGGCGCCGAGGGACAGGCGCCACGGACCAAGCTCAGCCTGCTCGAACGCGTAGACGCCGAGGTTGTTGGCGCGCGAGTTGGGGATCAGGGTCTCCTCGCCGAACTTGTCAAATTGCGTGTGTTGGCCGCTCAAGCCGATGATGCCGATGAACGGCCCGACCATGGGGTGGTGAATGTGTAGGTCGCTGGTGAACGCCGTGGATAGGAGCCCCAGCGCGACGTCCGTGGCGGCCGCTTCCTCGAACTCCCTCCGCCGGTTGCGTTCGTAGCCGGCGTTCGCCTGGAGACGGTAGGCGCCGAGCGGAAACAGGAGGTCCAGCCGCGCGCGGTGTTCGCCGATGCGCTGGTACGGGGTGGCGGTGGGGTCTTCGTCGGTCAGCTCGATGCGTTCGTCGCGGTACGTGTAGCGGCCGGACACGGTACCGAACGAGCCGTGGTATCCCAGCTCACTTGTGCCAGAGACCGCGCGGTTGCCACTGTTCCACAACTCGTAGTTCGGTGTGTGGATGTTTCCACTGGTCCGGCCCGTGCCGGAAGCGCGGAAGCCCAGGCCGCCGCTCGCGCCCTCGATGGCGATGGTCCCGTCGGGTTGGCGATTGTCGGTTGCGAATCCGCCGCTCAGCCGTGCGTGCATGAACGGCGAACGCCCGATCGCGTCGGGCAGGCCGGCGGGAATCACGTTGATCACGCCGCCGAGCGCGTCGGAGCCGTACAGCACGCTGGCCGGTCCCCGAATGACCTCGATGCGGTCGGCGCCGGCGACCTCGATGTTGGGTCCGTGCTCGTCGCCCCACTGCTGGGTCTCGAGCCGCTGGCCGTTGTCGAGAATCAGGACCCGGTTCGACGTGAGGCCGCGGATGACCGGTTTCCCGATGCCGACACCGGTGCTGAGGTTGTGCACCCCGGCGACGCCCTGGAGCGTCGCGCCGAGACTGGGGGCCTGCGTCCGGCGAATGGCCTCGGCGTCCACGACGGTCGTCGGTTGCGGTGACTCGAGCGCGCTGGTGGCGTTCGCGGTCGCCGTGATCTGCACGCTCGGGAGCTCGATGGGCGACGGCTTGAGCGTGACGTCGAGTGTGAGATTGGTGGACCCGATGGTCACGCGGCGAACCTCCGGCGCGTAGCCGATCGCGCGAAAGGACACCACGAACGTGCCCGTGGGCATCCGGCTGACGACGTACCTGCCTTCGTCGTCGGTTGCGACCGTGCGTTCGAGGTCGAGCACTTCGACCAACGCTCCGGTCACGGGCGTGCCGTCCGGTGTCGTCACGCGCCCGGTGATGGAGGGCGCATCTGCGGGTGGATGGCGGGCCGGCGTGGCGTAGGCCCGGTGGCCGATCGAACACAGCAACAGGAGAGCGGCGACGTACGCCGCCCGAGAAGAGCGAAAACGAAGCATGAGAACACTCCTCACCACAAATGAGTGCGCTACCGGCATCACGCGGGCACGGCGCACGACCACGCGTCGCGTGCGGTTGGCGCAGCTGGGACCCCCGCGCGGACGCGGGGCGCGATGTGGGTTGCTAGAGGAGTGGGGGTGGAGCGCGCTGGCGCGGGAGGCGCCGGCCGAGGGCGGCGCGCGGGTGCAGGACGTCGGGCTGGGTGGGCGCCGCCCGATCGTCCACGCTGAGTGCGAGCGACACGCGACCGCCGCCGACGATGCGCAGCGCGATGAACTGACAGAGCGCACAATCGGTGGGATGGACGCGCGCGCAGCCCGAGCGCACGTGCTCGAAGTGGGCCACGAAGTCGCGACTCGCGACGTCGAGACGCGCGTCGGCCAGCGTTGCCGCCGCCGGCAGCGAGAGCTGCAGGACCACGAACAGCGCACAGGCAACGCGAAGCGCTCGGC
>CAYWNR010000249.1:0-1503 GCA_964459705.1 uncultured Gemmatimonadaceae bacterium
CAGTGCGGCGCGCACACGTTCCCCTACATCGACGTGCGCAACAGCACCGCCATCATGGAGCACGAAGCCTCGACGTCGAAGATCGGCGAGGACCAGATCTTCTACTGCCAAGCCCGCGGCCTCAAGGCGGAGGACGCGGTCTCGATGATCGTGAATGGGTTCTGCAAAGAGGTCTTCCGCGAACTGCCGATGGAGTTCGCGGTGGAAGCGCAGAATCTGCTCAGCATTACTCTGGAGGGTAGTGTGGGATGAGAACGGGGGCGGGATAGGCGGGATAGGCGGGATAGGGCGGCATGAGCGGGATGGGCTCCCCTGTGGGCATCCCGCTCATCCCGCCTCATCCCGCTCGATCCCGCAATTCTTCCAAAGAACATCGACCAACAACCGGAACGAATAGATGCTCGAAATCAAGAACCTGCATGCTTCCGTCGAAGGCACAGAGATCCTTCACGGCATCAATCTCAAGGTCGGCACCGGCGAGGTCCACGCGATCATGGGTCCAAACGGCTCGGGCAAGAGCACGTTGGCCCAGGTGCTTGCCGGGCATCCCGCTTATGAAGTCACTGCCGGCCAAGTCCTGTACGACGGCAAAGATGTCCTCGACATGGCTCCCGAGGAGCGGGCCCAGGCGGGCATCTTCATGGCGTTCCAGTACCCGGTCGAGATTCGCGGGATCACCAACG
This sequence comes from uncultured Gemmatimonadaceae bacterium, assembly GCA_964459705.1. Taxonomy (GTDB): domain Bacteria; phylum Gemmatimonadota; class Gemmatimonadetes; order Gemmatimonadales; family GWC2-71-9; genus JAOTWJ01. The sequence goes on from CAYWNR010000249.1 coordinate 684, forward strand.
CGTACTTCCTGCGCTCCGCGGTGAACGCGGTCCGCAAGGCGCGCGGCGAGCCCGAGTACGATCCGATCGACTTCCTGGACGTGCTGGACGAGAAGCTCAAGGCCATCGGCTGGGATGACAGCTTCAGCAACCGCGCGGTGAACGAGGGTTTCTCCGGCGGTGAGAAGAAGCGAAACGAGATCCTCCAGATGGCCGTGTTGGAGCCGAAGCTGGCGATCCTCGACGAGACGGACTCGGGGCTCGACATCGACGCGCTCAAGACGGTCGCCGACGCAGTGAACAAGCTCCGCGGTCCCCAACGTTCGATCGTCCTGGTGACGCACTATCAGCGGCTGCTCAACTACATCGTTCCCGACCACGTGCACGTGCTAGCCGATGGACGGATCGTGCGGTCCGGTCGCAAGGAGCTGGCCCTGGAGCTCGAGGACAAGGGCTACGACTGGCTCCGTCCCCAAGAGGCGGTGGCGGGATGACAGCTGTTGCCCAACGGGAGCCGAAGACGGACCCGGCGGTCACGCGACTGGTCGCCGAGTACGAATCGGCGGCGGCCTCGCTGTCCACGCGGTCGCCGTCTTGGGTGCGCGAGCTGCGTGAACGCGGAATTCGCCGATTTGCCGAGGCGGGCTTCCCATCGACCAAGGACGAGTGGTGGCGCTTCACGAGCGTCGAGCCCATTGCGCGCGGGCGCTTTGTCGAGGCCTCGGAGCGGTTGCCTGACGTATCCGCCGCGGTTCGCGAGGTGGCGGTGGGCGATCCCGGCTCGTTGGTCGCGGTCTTCGTCAACGGACGGTTCGCGCCGCAGGCGTCCTCGCTGGACCGG
>CAYWNR010000249.1:1603-5967 GCA_964459705.1 uncultured Gemmatimonadaceae bacterium
CTCGACCTCGAAGCCGCCCGCAACCTGCTCACTTACGGGTTTGGGGCGGAAGTGCTGAACTCCGTGTCGGTGGAGCCGTTGCGCGAGCAACTCGACACCCTGCTCCAGCGCCGGCTCGAGGAAGGGGCGCGGAAACGGAGCGCGGCGGGGTGAGCACAGGGCTGGAGCGCGTACAGGCGGGTCCCGAGACCCGGGCGAAGTTCGCCGTGGAACGGGTGCGCGTGGACTTCCCGCTGCTGGGCCGCTCGATGCGGGGGAAGGCCCTGGCCTATCTCGACAACGCGGCGACGAGCCAGAAGCCGCGGCACGTCATCGACGCCATCCACCGGTTCTACGAGACGCTGAACGCGAATGTGCACCGCGGCGTCTACCAACTGAGCGAGGAAGCGACCACCGCGTACGAGTGGGGTCGCGCCATGCTGGCGCAGTACCTCAACGCGCCGTCGCCGGCGGAGATCGTGTTCGTTCGGGGCACCACGGAAGCGATCAACTTGGTCGCCGCGACATTCGGGCGGACGAGGATCGGTGCCGGGGACGAAATCCTGATCTCCGCGATGGAGCATCACTCGAACATCGTTCCGTGGCAGTTGGTGGCCGAGGAGCGTGGCGCCACGCTCAAGGTCATCCCGATGAACGAGCGCGGGGAGCTGTTGCTCGACCAGCTACCCGGACTCCTCACCGACCGCACCCGCATCGTGGCCGTCGTCCACGTCTCCAACTCGCTGGGCACGGTGAACCCCGTGCGGGAGATCGTCGAACAGGCGCACAATCGCGGTATTCCGGTGCTGCTCGACGGGGCGCAGGCGGTGCCACACGGCCCGGTGGACGTGCAGGCCCTGGACTGCGACTTCTATGCCGTGTCCGGCCACAAGATGTTCGGCCCCACGGGCATCGGCGCCCTGTACGGTCGTCGGGCGCTGCTCGAAACGCTGCCGCCCTATCAGGGTGGTGGGGAGATGATCGCGTCCGTCACGTTCGCGAAGACGACGTACGCGCCACTCCCCATGAAGTTCGAGGCGGGAACGCCCAACATCGAGGGAGCCGTGGGCATCGGTGCCGCCGTGGATTACCTGCAACACTTGGACTGGAAGTCCGTGGCGGAGTACGAGCGCGACCTGTTGACGTACACGCAGGAGCGCCTATCGGAGATCCCCGGCGTCCGACTCGTTGGCACGGCGGCGGACAAGGTGAGCGTCGTTTCGTTCGTGCTCGACGGCGTACATCCCCACGACATCGGCACCATCGCGGATCAGGAAGGCGTTGCCATCCGCACCGGTCACCACTGTACGCAGCCCGTGATGGACTTCTTCAAGATCCCGGCGACGGCGCGCGCCTCGCTGGCCTTCTACAACACGCGCGACGACGTCGACCGGCTCGCGGCCGCCGTCTGGAAGGCGCGGGAGTTGTTCGGCTGATGGGTGATCTTCAGGACCTCTACCAACAGGTGATCCTCGAGCACAACCGCTCGCCGCGGAACTTCCGCGAAGTGCCGGGGGCGACCCATGTGGCTGACGGCGACAACCCGCTGTGCGGTGACAAGATCAGGTTGTGGGTGAAGGTGACTGGCGACGTGATCGAGGACGTCGGCTTCCAGGGCTCCGGCTGCGCCATCTCTCAGGCATCGGCCTCGGTGATGACGACGGTGGTCAAAGGCAAGACGGTCGCCGAGGCGGATCGGTTGTTTGCGGCGTTCCACGACATGGTGACGGGCGGCGCCGTTCCGGACGCAAAGGAGCTCGGCACGAAGCTCGTCGCCTTCGCCGGGGTCAACGAATTCCCGGCCCGGGTGAAATGCGCCAACCTGCCGTGGCACACGCTCCACGCCGCGCTCAAGGGCGACGGATCGGCGGTGTCGACGGATTAGCGCGCCGCGGGCCACGCTCGAGCGCGGCTCGGATGTGCGCGCCGAGCAACAGCACGCCGAGGTCGCCGCGTTCCAACCGAAACCGTGGCGCCAGCACCTGAAGCAGACTGTCCGCGGCCCGCGCGTTACCCGTCAGCAATTCCGCCGTGACCATACCCTCCATGAGCTCGCGCGGCGCGATGAGGCGGGGCCCCAGCGCCGTGGGAACCAGGGCGGCGCCGGCGTCCCGCGCCATGGGGAAGTCCCAGCCTGCCAGCCCTTCACGGAAGCGCACCACGTTCTGGATCATCGCGGGTGGGTCGGTGCGTTCGAGGAACCGGTGGACGGCTGCGTAGAACGCCGTGTCCACAATTCCGCGCGCTGCCCCGTGCACGAGACGCTCCACCTGCGTGAAGTCTTCCACCCAGGCGGCCCAGTTGGCTGGGGCATTCCGCGTGGCGAGCGTGGCGTTCCAGCGGGCCACGACGTACCGCGCGAGCGCCCGATCGTTGGTTGCGGGAAGGCTTGCCGGTGCGCCGGGCGTCCGGGTGCTCGCCGCGAGGGCCTGGGCCGTCATCCGGGGAATCTCCGGCGCGGGCGCGAGGGTGTCACGTCCCCACGGGAACCGGGAGCCGTGGATCGCCGCGATATAGTCGAAGCGCGTCGTCGCCAGCTCGATCAGCCCGGGCGCGTGGTGTCCCAGGTAGCGGGCACGCTCGGCCCCAAGGTCCAGCACCGGATAGAAATCGGAATTTGCCCCGCCGCCCCGATCCAACAACGGGGCGAACGCGGCGCGATCCGTGAGGCGCGCCGCATCGAGCATCGAGCCGCTGATGGCGGTGACGTGACACAGATCCTGGCGGAGGTTCGGTGCGTCGAAGATCGCGGTCCAGTTGGGTGAAGCCAGCCTCGGCGCCGGGCTTGCGACGATCAATAGATCCATGTTATCGGTCTGGTAGATCGCGTAGGAGCCAAAGTTCTCGTGAATGGCCGCCAGCACCGAGTAGACGAGCACATCGTTCAACTCGTACAGGTGCAGCCACTGTCCGAAGACGCCGTCATCGGCGAGGTGCGCGCGCGCCAGCTGGTAGAACTCCGTCGTGAACAGCCCGGACACGCCCGCGACCCACGGGTTTGATGGCTCCGAGAAGATGTAGTCGAACCGCTCGCCCGTGCGCGCGAAATATGCCCGCGCGTCCTCCAGCGCGATGGTAGACCGCGGATCCTCGTACGCCCGTCGGTTCGCTGGCAGGAACAGGCGGGCGCCGCGCACTATGGCCGGCTCGATCTCGATCGTGACGAGCGAGTCCAGCGCTGGCGCCGCCGCGAGCACCAAGTCTGAGGACATGCCCGAGCCGAACCCGACGATCGCGGCGACCCGCGCGTCCGGCTTGTGCGCGAGCGCAATGAGCGGCGCGAGCGTCTGCGTGGCGGCGTCGCCGGTCAACGGGATGGGCGCGCTGTCCGGAACACAGGGTTCGAGCCAGCTGTCGGACAAGGATGCGTCCGGTTTGCCGTTGGTGGCGATCACGATGCCGGGTAACGTCGGCGAGTGAAACACACTCACCGTCGCAGTGCGTCCGTCCTCGTGGTACAAGGACCGGGTACTGTCCGCGGTGAACAGCCTCCCCGTCCGGAAAACGCCGCTGGCCAGGAGGGCGCGGTCGAATCCCGGACTCGCCAGCGCCACGACGACCACGATGGTCCCGAAGGCCGCCGCGGCGGGCGCCAGTCGCCGCCGGGTGGCCGGCCCCGCGGCCGCGAGCACCCACACGCCGAAGGCGATGTCCACGGCGGCCCCCACGATGAGCATGGTCTTGAGGCCGATGAGGGGGAGCAAGACGAGACCGGCCACGACGACACCCGCGATCGATCCGAGCGTGTTCACTCCGTAGACGCGGCCGATGGCCGCTTCGCCGCTCCCCCGCGCCAGCAGAATGCGCGTGATGAGCGGCAGCGTCGTGCCGGCGCAGAAGGTCGCGGGCAACATGATGGCGAGACTGATGGCGTAGCGTCCGAGCGAGAACCCCGTGTATCCGGATCCCGTGCGCCCGAATGCCGTCATGAGGGTGACCATCCAATGGAACGCATGGACGTAGAGCGGCAACGTGGCGATGGCCGCGACGCCCATCACGATCTGGATGATGCCCAGCGCCCGCAACGGATCCCGCCAGCCGTCCGCGCCCCGGCGCACCCACCAGGCGCCTAGCGCGAGGCCAAGAATGAAGGCGGAGAGCATCAGCTCGAACGAATGGGTCGCGCTGCTCAAGAGCAACGAGAGCATCCGGATCCACCCCACCTCGTAGATAAACGAGGCGACCGCCGTGCCGCCGGCCACGGACAGGAGCATGGTACCAACTGCGCTCGACGTCCCTGGGGCGGACGCGGGCGCTGGTGCCGCGGTCGGGACATGGCGGGTGACGATCCCGAACGCGATCACCCCGGCAGCGAGACTGAGCACCGCCGCCGCGAGGACGGTGCCCGGGAGGCCGAGTGCGGGCAGCAGCACGAACCCGGCGAC
>CAYWNR010000250.1:0-5930 GCA_964459705.1 uncultured Gemmatimonadaceae bacterium
CCGGAGCGTGCCGCCGTGCGCCGTCGCTGGGCCGAGCTGCTGCGCCGGATCTTCGCAGTGGACCCGCTGCGCTGTCCGCGGTGCGGCGCGACCATGCAGATCGTCGCGGTCCTCACCGCGCCAGCCGTCATCGACCAGATCCTCACGCACCTGCGCCACTCGGCGCAACGCGTGCGGCACCCGCGCGCCCCGCCGCGGCGCCGGCGGGGGGCCCGCCCCGTCCCCTCGGCGTAAGCCGCGCCTGCCCCCGCCGCTGCCCCCGGCGGTCGGGGACGTCCCGCGTGCCCGTGGGTGAGGGCCGCGTCCCGCGCACGTGAGCTGCCGCCCCCGCACCGCCGGTCAGCTCGCCGGTTCGGTCCCGGAGTGGGCCTCCGCCTGCGGCGCGAGCGCCGACGCAGCGTCGCGGGATCGCTCTCGCCGCCTGCCGTACCCAGCCGTACTTTGGGTGGGGCGATTCAAATTCCTACTCGGCGTGGTCGAGCGTCAAGGTGTAGCCGGTGGTATCGGTGCGCACCGTGGCGCCCTCGGCGGAGCGGAAGATCAACTCGAAGCGGATGCGTTGGATGTCCCGCTCGGACCGGTTCCGTATCGTGAACCGGACGCTCCCCGGTGCAGATTCGTCGGTCTTGACGGACACCGGCGACGTCGCGCACGCCGAGAGAAGCGCGAGTGCGGCGACGAGGATGGTGGGGCTCCTCATTGTTGCCTCCGCGGGACGCGGTCCACGCGGTGAAGGGGTGGAGGTTGGCGATCGCGCAACGGGGACTTACCCGATCTTCCCATCTTGATCGATGTCTTCCCCAAACCTGCGCTCGAGGCGCTCCAAGAGTCGGTGGAGCAGCTGCCGCGTCTCGCGCAGGTCGCTCTCGAGACTCGACACGCGGGACTCCAGGGACGAGGCGCGGTCGCGCTGTTCCGAAATCTGACTCTGCTGGATCAGGTCCCAGAAGAGGCCCATGTGGTACGCTCCCGGTGCGTTCGGGTTGACGGGGATGTCGAGGTGCTGGCGACGGGGGCGGCGACGTTCGGTCGCCGGCCCCCGGCGCGGATCAAATGCCGCCGGGTGGCGGCTGCCACAGCTCGAAGCGATGGCCTTCCGGATCCGTGTGGTCGCGATACCAGGCCGCGAGGGTTCCTGGGTCGCGTGTCTTGAAGACGCCGCCGCCGATACCGCTGACGGTTTGACGGTTGGCCGGATCAGTCACGAAGGTCCTCCTGGGCGGTCATTGGTCGATCGCATGGTTCACCACCACGATCGCGCCGGGGCTCCTCCGTGGCAACCAGGGGCGGGAGGGGCGGGAGCCACCCCTCACTGTGTGGTGGAGCAGGCCTTCCCGACGTTCTTGCAGAGGGCGCGCCACAGCGCGGCGAGGTCGCGGTCCCGTGCCTTCGGAGGCTCGGCGATCACCGTCCGCACCGCGGCTCCGTGCGCGTCGAGCACATGGTCCAGCGTATCGGTCCCGAGGCCGGCGTGCATCCACCGCATTCGGTAGTAGGGACGGTTCACGATGCCGGCGGCGAGGGCGCGCGCAGCGTCGGGTTCCGGAACGGCCGGCGGTTCGAGTCCGGCACGCACGTACGGCAGGGCCCAGTTGTCGCGCGCGAAAAGCCCAGCGGGATTCGGGAGCCAAACCCAGGTGTGGACCACGGCGAGCCGCGTGCCGGCGGCGCCCATCATGTGACCATGCGGGCCGAAGCTCTCGTCCTCGATGGAACCCATGTGGAAGTGCCATGCCGCCTTGCCGGCCGGGAACGTCGGGAGGCTGTCCTCCGGGCCGACCACCTTCGCGAACGCTACGCCGGTGAGCACGGGCCTGCCGTCGATCGTGGCATACGACAAGACCGCCGGGTGTCGGGCATCCAGGACGTTTCCCATGAGCACGCCGACATTCACCCAGTGCTCTCCCATTCCGGGAAAGTCCGGACCGATGAGCCGATAGCCCGCCGCCACCGCCGCGTCCCGATCCTGGTAGCGAACGGTTGCTTCGCGAATGGCCGACACGAGGGCCGCGGTGTCCGCTACCGGTTCCTGGGCACCGAGCGACGTGGTCGCCGCGGCCAGAGCGAGGAGCGCGCTCGTCCACCGAACCACGCTCATGGTCCCGCAATCCGGATGCTCGGTTGTCCGTACGCCTCCAGCAGACGCTGGAGCTGATCGTCGGTGAGGCCTTGGGGGAAGCGGCTGTTCAACCGGATGCGCTTCAGGGTGAGGACGTTCGGGGGCGCATGCCGTCCGATCACCAACCGGAGGTCCGGGAGACTCCCCCGGACGATGTCCCGCAGGCGCACCATGGTCACGCCATCCGGGGCGGAGACCACCAACGCGGAGTCGCGGACGGAGAGCACCTCCGCCGTGAGGTGTGCACCGCTCTCGAGGTCCATGACGATTTCCACGCCCTGTGGTTGTTGGGCGGGACGGAAGTGCGAAGGCCGCGTCCCGAACGTACAGCCCCCGGCGGCCATCACGACGAGTGCCCACAGGATGGAAGGCCTCATGGTGCCCTCACGGGAAGACGGCTGGCGTAGAACCGCCGCTCGAAATCGTCGCGCGTGGCCCGCCACCGGTCCAGCGCGATGCCCAACTGCGCGTTGGACGGCTCGAAGGTGGCAGGAGGCGCACGCAACCAGTCGGGTCGCATCCACTCGACGTAGTACCCCTGCGAGACGAGCAGGAACGACCGAGACGCACCTTCGATCCCGGTATCGAACTCGACGATGAATCGCTGGCCGGGAGTGGTTTCGAGATATCGGTCGTCCGGTCGCCGGACCGCCCGCAAGGCGTCGAGCACCGGGCGGCCGTCAACGCCGAGTATCCGTGCCGTCGGAAAGAGCTCCGCCGCGGGCCGTCGTACGTGCGCGGCCAACGCCACCCGATCGATCCGCCAGGCATCGGTCACGAAGCTCAAACGCACGTGCACCGAGTCGCCGTGCGCGGGGACCATGACGCCAAGCTCCTTCCAGGCGATCGGCCCGACGTCGCGGATCCAGGCGACCTCCCGCCACGCACCGTCTTCGCGGACGCTGACGTGGAGTCCCATGGCGTTCACGTACCAGCGGCCCAACGCCAGCGCGTTGTCGATCCGCGCGAGGTCGTGCCCGATCCAGTCAATGGCCCGGGCGCCCTGGCCGGCGAGCATGGCGTCGTAGAGCAGGACCGTGGTGAACAGGCTGCTGCGCGCCCACAAGGCCACCGTCACGGAGTCGGCGTGGTCTGGCACCGCGAAGTCGAGATCGAGGTAATCACGCGGATCGTCGGCCGTGGCGGCCGCCAAGCGTGCGGAGTCTGACGAGAAGGGGTTACCGTCCGTCGCCATCAGCACCGCGCGCACGTCGCGGCCCGCGCGGTCCCGGGCGCGGACCGGCTGCGCGAGTGCGCTCACTGCGAGCGGTATGCCGCGCTGGTCTGGCAGCACCTGCTCGTTAGCCTCGTGGTCGACCTTCAACAGGGCCAGTTGGTTGATGTAGTGGGTTTCCGCCGCCTCATTCCGTACCTCGAGGCGGAGGACGCCCCCGTCGGCCCGCGCAAAGCTGAGGGCGTCGACGTCGCGCGCCTCGAAGAGCGGCGCGATACTGTACGAGAATGCCTCAGCTTCGAGGACCGGCGTTCCGGCGCTATCCGCGTAGAACGTGGGGCACGAACCGAAGATGGCGACCGCGAGGCCGGCGGCGGCCACCGACCCCAGGACGAGTCCGCCCAGCGAGCCGACCGCGGTGGCGGCGCCATTCACGTGAAAGTCGAAGGCCTCCACGCCGGCGACACTGTCGAGCGCCACGGAACGGAAGAGAGTGGAATCCCTGAGGGTCGGACCGTAGCGAACGCCGTCCCCCGTGATCGTGGACCCCTCGAGCACGAAGCCCTTCGGCAGCCGGACGACCGACCCGTCGAGCAGGTGGGCCTTGGCGGGCGAGTGCACCACCGTGGTGTCGGGCAAGAGGCGCACCTCGTGCGTGACGGTGGTTCCGAAGATGCAGGCCGTCGCGATCACGGCCGCCAAGGGGGAAGCCAACAGGACACGATGCGTCGATCGCACGGCTCACCTCACCAGGCTGGGGCTGGGGCTGATCAAGATACGTGACAGTCTCATGCCCCCACCGTCAAGAAACCGTCAAGAACGTCCGTCCCTCCGCGCCCCGGTCCGGGGGTCGCACGTTTCCGGCCCGGAGGACATTCTTCTTGATCCCAGCCCCTGTCTGGACCCAGCTCCCGGGAGGATCTGCCATGCTCCGCATCGCACCTGTAACTCGTAGCATCCTGGCGCTGCTCGTCGGCGCGATCGCCACCGGGCTCGTGGCGTGCGGCGACACCGCGTCCACCGTAACGCCGAGCGCGACCGCGGTCGATCCGGCCGGCGTGTGGACGTTCGTCATCGTGGTGACCAAGGCCACCGGCGATTGCGCGGGTGAGGAGGGTCAGACGTCCAGCGACCCCATCACCATTACGAAGACCGGCAGCGCGCCGCCGTACCAGGTGACCGCCACGGGCTTCCTCGGCATCTCGAGCAACACGCTCACCGGGACGTTCGCCAACAACAAGCTGGTGATCTCGGGGAGCTATCCGGAGGACGGCGGCACGACCACGACCACGCACACGCTGGTCGCCACGGACGACAACCACATGGTCGGTGACGAGGATTGGAGTTGGATGGAGCCCGGCGGCGGCACCTGCCCGGGCAGCGCGGCCACCACGAACGCGACGCGGAACTAGCGACGCCGCCGCACGTACGCCACCAGGTCACCGAGCGTCGCGAGGTCGGTGACTTGGCCGGCGTGCATCGCGTAACACCGCCAGATCTTGGGGGGCGCGGGCGCCCCCTCGAGGTCGGCGACGATCAGGTTGACGGTGGCGGTATCCCCCGCCAGGTCGACCCACGCCTCGACACACGTCGGGGCGGCCCGCCCATCCCCACCCTCGCCGCAGTCGTTCAAGTCCCAGTGGATGGCCGCGGCCGGCACGCGGGCCAGCTCCGCGAACCAATCGATGAAGCGCACGCGAGGGTAGGCCGCGTCGAGGTCCGAGACGAGTACCCGCTGCGCCGCGGCGATGAGCGTCGAGTCGTCGCTCGTGGTGACGGCGGCTCCGAGCGGTTCCAAGGAGCGTAGGGGGTGGCGCGCCGGCGCTTGCGCGAGTGCGCGCGGAGCCACCAGCGTGACCGCGCCGGCCAGGAGCAGGACACCGCGCGCGTGTCTCATGGCTCGTGCCCTCCGGGATGCCGTCCGGATGAGAGTCGGATGCGGAGCCCGAGCCGGAGCGATTCCGGGTCCGGATCCGCCACGAGTTCTCGCAGGGGAAGTTGCTGCCATACCTCGGGGACGAGGATCCGCACCAGGACGGCGAAGAGGACGGCTCCGCCCGCCGCCCCCACGATGATCTCGGACGTCTCCCACCGGCAGTCTTGGTCGTTCGGCAGCACGAGACAGCGCGCGTCGGGCCGCAGCGCGGTGGCGCCAAACAAGGTGCCCAGTGCGGCGCCGTAGAGGGGGCCTCCATAAAGGAGTGCGCGCGGCTGACCGCGATTGACCTCGAACCGATCGAGACTCCGGAGTGAAAAGCTGACGGGACTGACGGTGTGTGGACGCACGATCGTCACGGAGTCGAGGTCCAGCAGCAGCAGGGAACCCGCGAACGGCCGCGGGCCGGCGGCGGTCCGCGCCACGAGTCGGACCGGTACCCCGGGCTTGAGCGGTGGTAGCGCTTGCGCGCCGGCCGTGGTTGGACCGGTGAGGAACCACAGGATCGTGATCGAGCGTGTGAGGAGTTGCATGGTTCGCGGCTTGGGTGTCCGGGGTAGCCTGGCCGCCCCCTTTCTATTCAGCCGGGTCTCCTCGTTCGACCTGCGTGAGCAGGATCGACGAGTGCCCGGACTGCTCCGCGAGCGACAGCAGCCGCGTCGTTCGATCCCGTACGAGGTAATGTCGCACGTGCGGGCTCG
>CAYWNR010000251.1:0-5901 GCA_964459705.1 uncultured Gemmatimonadaceae bacterium
CAGGCGAGCGCGAGCAGAACACCAATCAGTCGCTTCATCGGGCACCTCCCTCGGGGATGCGCAGGATGGCGGGCGGCAGGCTCGGCCGGTCCACCGGCGTGCCAAAGCCGTAGCGCAACCCGAGATTGAACCGGACCTGATTCCAATCGACACCGGCCGCGTCAGGTCGCTTTCGATTCTCCTTGAGGTACCAGGCGCCTCCGAAGGCCCGCAACCCGGGCATCACCTGGTAGTCCGCGTCGAGGCCGACTTGCGTGAGCGTCGCGTCAGAGTAGCGCAACTCCATGGTGCGGTCGACATACGCCGCGTTCGCGCGCAGCCCCAGATCGCGGAGCGGGCGCCAGAACACGCTTCCGTCCCACGACGCGGCCTGGGCGCCCGGTCCGAAACCCGCCTGGTAGTCCAGCGTGGCGAACAGGTCGGCTGACCGGCGGAAGGTGGCGCCCAGTCCGTACCGCCAGCCGTCGCTGTCGACCTTGATCAGCGCGGTCGAGGCGTCGGTCTCTTCGTACGCGAACTGTTCGATCCGCGCCCGCACTTGGACGCGCTCGAGCACCGTGACGCCCGTTTGCGCGAAGTAGGCGTGATAGGGCACCGGACTGAACGCGGTCCAAATGGACCACAGCGGAAACCGCGGACGATACCGCCGCGCGCCGACCGCCACCGTCCCGTAGCGCTTGGGCAGCTGCACGGTCGCCATGCCCTCGGCGTTCCCAACGCTGCCGTACGCGAGGTCGTAGTCCATCCCGCCGGAGATCGTCACCGATCGATGCGGGTGCAGCGCGAGGTCGCCGCCGAACAGCTCCGATGAGACGAGGCTGGAATCCCATTCTCGTTCGTAGAGCAGGCGGCCGGTGAGCCAGCGGAGGTTCCAGTGCACGTCGCCGCCCACGACCATCTCCCGCTCTTGCGGCAGCCCGATGTCGGCCAACGGATTGAGCGTATTGCTCGCCGGCGACAGGAGCGAGGCGCGTGCCAGCGACCAGCCGCCGTACACGCTGCCGCCGACCCGCCCTCCGGGCTCGCGAGCCCCGATGGACGCGCCGTCGAATCCGAGATACCCGAAGCGCGACATTTCCGTGAGCCGCCCACCCTTGAGATCGAACCACTCGCCCGCGTAGGTGAGATACGCTTCGAGCACCTGGATGGCGGGCTGGGTTCCCGGCCACGCCGACAGCGAACCGCCCGTCAGCCGGCTTGCCGCCGGCCCGTCCTTGAAGTCCGACATCAGGCGACCCGATCCTTCGAACCGCAGGCCCCGGACGCCGATATTCCAGATCGAGACGTCGGCGGTCGCCACGAACGGCATGGCCCTGACCTGGTCTCCGGACGCGAAATACCGACAATACGCGCTGCCCGCGATGCAGGAGAGTCCGATACCATCGGCGGTGTACAGCAGACCGTCACTCCCCGTGACGGCCTGTGCGGCCGGAATGCTGTCGAGGTGCCAGCCGCGATAGGCCAGGCTTTGGAATCGCGCGTCGAGCCCGACCCGATACCCCTGGGCGCTCAGCGGAGCGGCCAGCATGGCCAAGGCGCCAAGTGTCGCCACCAGCAGGACACTGGAGAGTCTCACGTTCCCTCCTCCGGGACGGGGCGGTCTTCCGCCCGCGTGGTCCGGTGTGTGATGCGGCCGTGGCCGCGGTCTCCCCGTCAACGGTACCCGAAGATCATCGAGTACACGATGAGGGCGATCAATGTCAGGCCCACCGCCAACGCGATGAAGCCGAAAATCCGGAACGCGCGTTCCACGCCGAGCGGGACGGGGTCCACGATCGTGCGCTCGAGCTCGCCGGACGCCGCCAACCGTTCGTATTCCCGCGGCTTGTCACGCTTGAGCTCTTCGAGCGGCACCCGGCCCGTGAAGATCACGGGGTCCATCGGGAACTTGTCCAACCGAAAGTGCGTGTTGAAGAAATGGATCGTGAAGATGAACCCGACCGCCAGCAGCGCTTCATCGCTGTGGATGATCGTTGCCACGTTCACGGTCCAGCCGGGGAATAGGTGCGTGAAGAACTCCGGGAACCACAACAGCAGGCCGGTGCAGCCGATCACGAACATTCCCCAGAACACCGCGAAGTAGTCGAACTTCTCCCAGTAGGTGTACCGTCCGTACGCCGGGCGGGGGCCCTTCCCCCAGAACCACTTGATGGACTGCCATAGCTCCCGCGCGTCGGTGCGCGTGAAGATGAGCGACGTCTCCGACGAAATGAATGCGCGCCACCCCAGGCCCGACTGGCGCTTCTGTTGGATGGCGTTGGCGACGTGGGTGACAAACACGCCGATCAGCGTCACCGCGGCGACCCGGTGCAACACGCCTGTCGTCGCGAAGCCCCCGATCACGCGCGCGAAGACGCGCGCCCACGCCATGTACGAGAACTTGAGCGCCATTCCGGTGAGCGCCAGGGTGAAGAAGCTGAGCAGCATCACGAGGTGCATGCCGCGTTGGAAGCTCGTGAACCGGCGGTGGAGCTTCTCGCCCGGCTGCGCCACCTCCCGATCGCGCCACATGGCCGGCGTCCGCCAGAGACGCCACAACCACGCGGCCGTGTGGGCCAACGCGAAGGTGAGCGTGCCGACGAGCAGCGCGGTCATCGCCCAAAACGACCAGAAGAGGAACGGCCATTTGGCCCGATTGTGGTGCGTCGCGTGCGTCAGATACCCGGTGAAGCGCTCGCGGGCCCCCGTGTGACACTGCGAGCAGGTGCCGAGGATGTTCCGCCGACTCAGCGTCGAGGCCGGGTCCTCGGGCGGCAGAATATTGTGCGTGCCGTGGCAATCCGAGCACTTGGCGGCGCCCGCATCCCCCAGGCGAGACACCTTGCCGTGGTACGTGTCGAAGAAAGTGACCGCCTCCTCCTCGTGACACCGGCCGCACTGGTTCATCATCGACAGCCGGAAATCGCTCCGATCCGTGCGACTGATCGTGTGGGCCGAATGGCAATCCTCGCAGGTCGGGTAGTCCGTCGACACGTGCCCACCGGTGGCCTCGCCGGTGGTCGCGCGCATGCGCTCGGTCCAATGGACGCTCTTCCGGAACTGCTGCTCGATACCGTCGTGACAGTTGCCGCAGGTGGACGCGATGTTGGCCGGGTTGACCGACGAGGCGGAGTCGTTCGGCGGCAGGATCCGGTGCGCCGTATGACAGCTCGTGCACGTCGCCGTGACGAGCAGGCCGCTCTCCAACAAGCCCTTCCCGTGGATGCTCTCGTCGTAACTGCGGATGATGTCTCGGAACTGCACGGGTTGCAGGGAATCGGTGCTGAGCCGCTGGGCCAGAAAGTCCTGGGCGATGCGGACCGCGGCTTTCTCCCCCTCGCGGTGGCACCGCGCACACAACTCCGGGATGTTGCGGACGAACGTCGGCGAGGCCGGATCCGTGCGCGGCCGGGTGGCGTGCGCGCTGTGGCAATCCAGACAGGTTGGCGCGTCCGGGTCGCCCTCCGCGAGCAACTGGCCATGCAAGCTGGCGCGGTGATCGGCGACTTCCTGGGCATGGCACACGGCGCAATCGACGGCGTTGGCGCGCGACGTCGCGCACGGCCGGCCCTGCCGAGTAGGCGTGACGTCCGTGTGACACTGCGCGCAGCCCTTCTCCCGGTGCTCCGACGCGGCGTACGCCTCGCGGTCGACGTACAACGAGACCGAATCGCCGTTGGCGAGCCCCCGGAGATCGGGATTCGCGTGGCAGCGGAAGCATTCCTCGTTGGCGGTCCCAACATCGTAGGTGACGCGGCGGACACGATGCGGCGAGTGGCAGTCCACACAAGCCGGGATCTTGTTCGGCTCCTTCTCCCACAGCTGTCCTTCGATGACCTGGCGGTGGACCCGCTCGATCTGTCCGTGACACTGCGTGCAGGTCTGCGCGATGTTCGCGTGATTGATGCTGGAGCGGGGATCGGTATGCGGGAGAATGAAATGCGACGTGTGACAGGACGTGCACACGGCCGTCACCGTCAAGCCTTGCTGAAAGAGTCCGGCGCCGTGAATCGACTCGGAGTAGTTCTCCAGGATGCTGTCCTCCGGGATGTCCCGGCGCTGCGACACGGCGGTTCCCTCCCGATGGCATTGGCCGCACAGGAAGGGGATGTTCATCACCGCGGTCCGGGAGAGCGGATCCCGATGGGAGCGGACGTTGTGGAGCCCGTGGCAGTCCACGCACGTCGGCGCGAGCTTGTCGCCGCGAGCCGCCGCCTGTCCGTGCAGGGACGCCGCGTGCTGATCGCCCTGGACCGGGTGGCAGCTGCGGCACTCGACTTTCTGGCGATCCGCCGGGTGGGGAAACGCGAGCGCACCGTGGCAGGTCGTGCAGCCCATCCCCGCCGCGCCGTGAACCGAGCGAGCGACCGTCTCGGCGGTGACCACGTAGCGGTTGGGGTTAGGCTGCGTCCGGAAGAGGGATGGCGACGCATGACACATCTTGCATGTCGCGTCGTCCTGCGCCGTCGCCGGCAGCGACAGCACGCACGCCAACAAGGCCGCGAGACCGATCGATCCCGCCGCACGCACCACGACTCTCCCTCCCTCCGGCGACCCGCTCATCCGCCACCACCCGTGATCCCGGGACTCTTCAGAGTTGGGGGGCTGCTACTCCGGAGAAATACTTAGTCATGGGTACATGAAGAATCTATGAAGCCGTGTACCAGCCTCTTCTCACACTGACTTGCGGCTGTTCCCAGACCCGGCGTGCTACTCTCACAGTGCGGGAGGACAGGAAGTGTCAATAGGAAGCGTCAAGTCGGCCCGGACCGAACAGGGCCGAGGTTAGGAGGCTCCATGCGTGGGCTCTCGCGCCGCAGGTTCTTGGCGCGTGGGGGAAGCGCGGCGGCCGGGCTCGCGGGCATCACCGCGGGCACCGCAGCTGCCAGCACCGGGTCGGCGTTGACCACCAGTGATCTTGCCACGACCGCGGCCGAACAGCGCGCCATGTTGTTCGACTCGACGCTGTGCGTCGGCTGCCGCTCGTGCGAGATCGCCTGCAACAAGAAGAACGATCTCGGCCGGACCACTGACGAGATTCACGAAGGCCGACCCGCGCAAGACGCGCGCGCCCTCGCGCCGAACGTTTACACATATGTCACGCTTCATCAGTGGGAAGGCGCCCCGTCGACGGCGGCGTTTGGGAAGGTGCAGTGCATGCATTGCATCGAGCCGGCCTGCGTGTCGAGCTGTCCCGTGAGCGCGCTCCACAAGACCGTCGAAGGACCCGTCGTGTGGGACGGCAGCCGCTGCCTCGGCTGCCGCTATTGCATGATGGCGTGCCCCTTCGTAGTGCCGCGCTTCGAGTGGCATTCCCGCAACCCGCGCATCCGCAAGTGCAACATGTGCGCCGATCTGCTCGCGGAGGGGAAGCCGCCGGCCTGCGTGGCCGCCTGTCCGACGCACGCGCTCCGGGCCGGAACGCGCGCGGAGCTCCTGGATGAAGCGCACCGTCGCATCGCGGATCGCCCGCGCCGGTACGTGCATCAGGTGTACGGCGAGTTCGAGGCGGGCGGGACGAACTTCTTGCACATCGCCGGCCAGCCGTTCGACGAGCTTGGGTACCGGCGTAATCTCCCACTCCGTTCCTACCGGGCGTATACCCGCCCGGCCATGGCCGCCATCCCGTTCGTGCTTGGTGGGTTGAGCCTCGCGCTCGGAGCGGTCCGCTGGGTCGTCGATCGCGAAGCGAACGTCACGGCGGCGGAGAAGCGCGACCAGGATCCCGCGGGACAGGAGGAGACGCCATGATCCGCGCGCTCGTGCAACGCCGGCTGGCCACCCCAGGCATGGCCGCGCTGGCCGTGTTCGCCCTGGTGGGGCTCGGCCTCATCGCGTGGCGCTTTGCGGCTGGACTCGGGGCGGTGACCAACCTCAGTGACGGGTATCCCTGGGGTTTCTGGATCGGGATGGACATCCTCG
>CAYWNR010000252.1:0-5887 GCA_964459705.1 uncultured Gemmatimonadaceae bacterium
CGATCCCGGTCCAGCAGGAGCGTGACCTGATGCGCAAGCCGTCGGTGTACGCGCGGTTGGTACAGGCACTCCCCTATCAGATGGAGTTCGAGCGCTCCGGCGTCCGCGTCTCGGCGGTGCTGCCGCTCGCGCTCGGGGTGCTGGTCGGAGTGCTGTCAGCGATCATGGGTGTCGGCGGCGGGTTCATCATGGTGCCGGTGATGGTCTACCTGTTGCGCATGCCGATGCACGTGGTCGTGGGAACCAGCCTGTTCCAGATCCTGTTCACCTGCGTCAATGTCACTGTGCTGCAGGCCTCCATGAACCACACCGTCGACATGGTCCTGGCGGTCACGCTGCTGATCGGATCGACCACCGGGGCGCAGGCGGGCGCCCGCATCAGCAAGCGGCTGAAGGCGGATCAACTCAAGATCATGATGGCTGGCATCATCCTCGCCGCGATGGTGGTCATGGTGCTCGGCTTGGTCGTCCGGCCCGCGACGCTACTCTCGTATCCTGGAGGGCACTGACTCGTGCGTGGCGGGCGTCTGATCGCGTGTCTCGCCGGCTTGGTGGTGGCGCCGACCGCCGTCGCCGCGCCCCAACACAATGACGCGCTCGTCCTGGAGCTCGCCCCGGCCGAGATCGGCTTCTTCTACGACGGTGTGCGACTGACGGTAGCGTGCGATGTGGATGCGGGACTGTCCTTTGCGGTCGTGGTTTCGGGGGCGGCGTCGGACCTCCACTTGCGCAGGCAGGCGCGGGTGTGGCGCACGTTTTGGGCCCCGGTTGGGGAGGTGACCTTCGAGAACATCCCGTCGGTCTATCTCCTCAGGACCTCCGCGCCGCTGGCAGCACTGGCGCCGGAGTCGTCGTTGCGGGCCTTGGGCATCGGCTACGAGAGCTTCCGGCCGACTGCGGTGGCGGCGGGGGGGCAGGACCTCTTTCCGGATCTGATCCGCCTGAAGGAATCGGAGGGACTGTTCCACTCCGCCAGTGGCGGGATGGAAGTCACCGCGGCCACCGGCGGCCGCGGCCGGGTCACGACCACCATCGCGTTGGGAGCCAAGGCGCCGCCCGGGGAGTACCGGGTCCAGGTGTTCGGCTTCCGCGCCGGTGAGGTATCCTTGCATGAGGAAGGAGTGTTCGTGCTCACGCAGGGTTCGTTCAATGCGTTCGCCACGTCGCTCGAACTGCGACACGGTCTGCTCTACGGGATCTTGGCGGTCGTCGTGGCCGCCGGGGCAGGGCTGCTGGTCGGCCTGACGTTCGGTTCCGTCAAAGTGCATTGAGGCGCGGGCGTATGGCCGGGTTCTGGCGCCGCTGGTTGGGACGACGACGAGGCGAGAGTCTCGGCACCCTCCGTCGTCGCTATCAGCGGTTCCAGGACCTCATTGACGGGAACAACCGCGTGCTCGATCTCATCGCGGATGCCGAGGAGAAACTGGGCGGCGATCACCTGTTCGATCGCCACTACCTGGAGTGGCTGAGCGAGGAACTCGCGCGCGCGGTGAGCCGGGTGGTGTACGACCTCAACGCGATGGCGGACAACCGGTATGGGGAGCTGATCGAGGCGTTCGAACGCATTTGCCAGCAGGTGCACGCCACGCTGTCCCCCACTGCGGCATTGGAGACCGACTTCACGCTTCCCTTCGAGAGCGTCGATCGGGACTTTGCCGACCGGGTCGGAGAGAAGGTGGCGTGTCTCGCCGAGGTGCGCCGGTTGGGGCTCTCGGTGCCCGACGGGTTCGTGGCACCCGCCGCGGCGTGCCGCCGCCAGTTCGTCGCCGCCGGCGTCGACCGGTTGGTTGCCGACCACCAGGCGGACTTCCAGGCTCCGCCTTCACGACGGCTCGACGCGGTTGCCCTCCGCCTCCAGGACGCGGTGCGCCGCACGCCGCTGGACCCCGCGGTGGCTCGGGCTCTGCGCAAGGAAGTCCGAACACCGGAGCGGGCCCAGTGGCGGTACGCGGTCCGGAGCAGCGCGATCGGTGAGGGTGGCGAGCATAGCTTCGCCGGATTGCACACGACGTTGCTCAACGTCCCGCCGGCCGGCGTCGAGGCAGCCTACCGGGAAGTGCTGGCCAGCCTCTTCTCCGCGGAAGCGCTGCACTACCGGGTGGAACAGGGCCTCCCCGTGACGGACGCGCTGATGGCGGTCGCGTTTCTCGCCATGATTCCGGCGCGTGCAAGCGGCGTGATTCACACGGTCAAGCCGGCAACCCCGCAGCTGGACGTGATGGCCGTCTCCGCCGCGTGGGGCCTCGGCCCGACGGTCGTGCAGGGCTCGGGTCCCGTCGACTCCTTCGAGTTGTCGCGCGACCCGACGCCGCGGGTGCTGGCTCGGCGGATTGCCGATAAGCCGTCCGCGCTCCGTCCCCGCACGGACACGGGCACGGAGGCGATCCCGGTCCCGGCCGACGACCGACGGGCGGCCTGCGTCTCTGACGCCGAGCTAGTGCGGCTGGGCCAGATCGCGCTGCGGATCGAACACCATGCGGGGCAGCACCAAGAGATCGAGTGGGCGATCACTCCCGAGGGTGACCCGGTCATCCTACAGACGCGCGTGCTCCGGGTAGCGCCGCTTCGGGTCCGGGCCCCGGCCGAGCTGGCTCGCCTGCTCGCCGATCGGGAGGTCCTGATCCGTGGCAAGGGCGTCATCGCCTGCGGCGGTGTTGGGGCCGGTCCCGTGTGGGTTGCGCGTGCCGATGGCGAAACCGACGATTTCCCCGCGGGCGCCGTGCTGATCGCGCAGGCACCGCTGCCTCAATACTCGTCGCTCCTCGCGCGCGCGCGCGCGGTCATCACGAGTGTGGGTTCGTCGACCGGGCATCTCGCGACCGTGGCGCGTGAGTATCGCGTGCCCATGATCGTCGACGTGCCGGAGGCGACGAGGGTGCTCCAGCCCGGGATGGAGGTGACCGTCGACGCCGAGGAGAACGTGATCTACGCGGGAGTGGTGCACGAGCTCCTGCGTCATCACCTCTCGCGCCCGCGTGCCGACCTCGACTTCGAGGAATTCCGCCTCCTGCGCCGTCTCGTGCGTCGCATCGCCCCGCTGTGGTTGACCGACCCGGACGGAGAGAACTTCCGCGCCCGCTGCTGTACGACCTGTCATGATGTCGTGCGGTTCGCGCACGAAGTGGCGGTGCGGGAGCTGGTAGAGATGCCCGATCTCGCGGCGCACGATCGTCGTCGGTTTGTCCGTCGCCTCCGGCTACCAATTCCCTTAGATCTCGACGTCCTGGACCTCGGCGGCGGGATCGCGGCGGGCGTCGAGGGGTCGTTCGTGGACCCGGCGTCGATCGAGTCCGCACCGTTACTGGCTTTGCTGAAGCATCTCAGCGCCTCCTGGCGCACGGATCCCGTACGGATGGACGTGGGGAGCTTCCTCGCCAGTGCGACCCAGGGCGCGGCGATGGCCGTTCCGGAGACAGGCCGCATGCGGCCCAACCTGGCCGTCATTTCAAAGGACTACACGAACCTCCACCTGCACCTCGGCTATCACTACAACATGGTGGATTGCCGCCTGACCGAGGTCGACGACGCCAACTACGCGTATTTTCGGTTTCATGGCGGTGTCACCGAGATCACCAGGCGGTCGCGCCGGGCCCGTACCATCGCCGCCATTCTGGAGGCGCATGGCTTCGCGGTCGAGATCAAGGGCGACATGGTGATCGGCCGACTCCGAGGTATCCCGGCACCCGCGCTGCGCGAACGCCTGGAGATGATCGGGAGGCTGATTGGCTACACGCGGCAGTTGGACGTGCAGATGCGCCATGAGGGAAGCGTCGAGGAGTGCACCCGAGACTTCTGCGAGCCGAAGGCGCCGGAGAGCAATGGGGGAACCAGCGGGGAGGACCTGAGCCCGGTCGGCGCGAGCCGGCCGAGATAGGACGTGTGGGGCCGAGGAGGCGACAATGGATCGGATCAGCGTGATGGTGGTCGATGATGAGCAGATCGTCTGCGACAGACTCAAGGACCATCTTGAAGGGCAGGGCTTTGGCGTGCAGACGTTCACCGACAGCACCAAGGCGCTGGAAGACCTGGAGCAAACACGGTACGACGTGGTCATCACGGACCTGAAGATGGCGGGGCCCACCGGACTCGACGTGTTGCACAACGTGCGCGCGCGGGGCTATCCGACCCAGGTGATCGTCATCACGGGCTACGCGTCCCTCGAGGCGGCGCGTGAGGCGGAGACGGTCGGCGCCTATGAATTCCTGTGCAAGCCGTTCGAATTGAAGGACCTCACCAAACTGGTTCGGCGCGCGTCCAAGCGAGCCAAGCGCGGCCTGGGCCCGGGCTAGGACCGTTCCAATGGCTGGTGTGCGCTCGACGCACGGGACGGAACGGGACGGCTTGGAGAAAACGGGGGAGCCGTGGAGAAGAACGCGGAGATCTTGATCCTGGATGATGAGCCGATCGTGGGCGACCGGCTGAAGCCGGCGCTCGAGAAATGCGGCTATACCGTCGAGACGCTCACCGACAGCCAAGAAGCCATTGACCGCTTGGCGCAGAAGCGGTACGACGTGTTGATCACGGACCTGAAGATGAGTGGCCCGTCGGGGCTGGATGTGCTGCGATTCGTGAAGGAGCAATCCCCCAGCACCGGCGTCATTGTCATCACCGGATACGCGACGGCCGAGCAGGCCACGGAGTCCATGAAGGGCGGGGCCGTGGACTTCATCGCGAAGCCGTTCCGCATCAGCCAACTCACGGAGTTGGTCGGCCGAACCATCGCGCAGACGAGGAAGTAGCCCGGAGGCTCAGACGGTGTAGTCCGGCGCGTCCAGATTCTGGCGGTCCACGTCGCGCACCCCCGACACGCCGCTGGCGACACGGATGATGGGTTCCACCAGCGACGCTGGCCTCACCTTGCCTTTGAGATGCACCACGTCTCCCTCCGCGCGTACCTCGACGTCGACGGAGGCAGTCGCCTGGTCCGCGGCCAGTGCGGCGCGCACGCGGCTCGCCAACAGCAGATTGGCCATGGCCATCCGGCTCTCTTCGGTAGGCTGAAACTCGGGCCGCAGGGCGGCGGCGGCTACGACGTCGACAGCCCCCTCCTCATCCAGTGTCTGGAGATTGACGGTGAGGTCGTAGAGACTCGGATCGAGCCAGTCGACCCCGTAGAGGTAACGGGTCCAGGACTGGCGTTGGCGATCCATCTGCTGGATGTACCCGATCGCGTCCTCGCGAGCCAAGTGCTGGCGTTCCATGACCACGGCGATCCGGTAGGCCGGGGGCGCGATGAGCCGGACGCACAGGACATGGGAGATGCCGGACAAGAGCAGGTGCCCGGCGTTCCCGTGATAGATGATCTGGTCACCCTTGGCCCGCTCGCACAGCGCCTCTTGCACGAAGGCGAGGTACTGGCGGCGCTGATCGCGGAACCGTTCCATGAACCGAAACGGCTTGAGAATCGCTTCCTGGAGTCGCTCTTCGGACACGCCGAATCGGCTCGCTTCAGCGATGATGTCTTCCCGGCTCACGAGCTGGTAACCGAGACGATCGGCGAGCCCCGTCGCGAGAGACAGTCCACCGCTCGCGGAGCCGCGGGAAATCGTGATGATCGGCATGATACCGTCCTTCCTTAACCCCCCCGTATCTTCCCGTCAGGACCGTCGGGACCGCCGGGACCGCCTTACACCCCCGACCGCCCGAGAATAGCGCCCAGCCAGCGCCACGGCGAGCCGCGCCGCGTCCGAATCGCGCGCTCCAGCGCAAGCAGGTACTCATCGGCCGACGGGAATCGACCCTCCGGGTCGCGCGCCGCGCCGCGGAGCAGGACTCGAACGACCGCATCGGGGATGTCGGGACGGTGTTGTCGCAGGTCGGGCAGGGCCCCAACCGATTGCTGTGCGAGAATCGCGGCCACGGACAGTCCCGCGAACGGCGACTTGCC
>CAYWNR010000253.1:0-5876 GCA_964459705.1 uncultured Gemmatimonadaceae bacterium
GTGTATCAGAACGTGAACATCGACCGGCTCCGCGCGCGCGGGATCGAGTTCAACGGCGACGCGAAGCTGCCGCTGGGCGTTTCGGTTGGCGGCACGTTCACGCACCTGGACACGAAGGACGTCACCCAGGACCAGAACAACCCGATCGGCGATTCGTTCGCCAATCAGATCTCCGCGTCGGTGCGCTACGACGATCCGAGCCAGCGGTTCTTCGGCGAATATCGCATGCGCCACAACTTCAAGCGGGCGGATCCGGAGCTGCTCGCGAGCAACCCGATTGGCACGACGCTCCCGGCATTCACCACGATGTCGGCACGGGCGGGCATGGTCGTGCTCCGCCGCGGCGCGATGACGCACCGGGTGAGTTTCGGCGTGCTGAATCTCACGAACGCGCTCTACGCGGAGTTCTCCAACGTGAGCTTCTTCCGGCCCGAGCCCAAACGTAGCATCGTCCTGACCTACGACTTGACGTTCTAAGCCGATGCGCGAGCCGGTCTATTTCATCCCGATCTTCACGACGCTGATGGCGCTCGTGTTCGCGACGGTGGTAGCCCGCCGGTGGCGCGAGCGCCGTTCGGGCCCGCACCTGCTGTGGTGGACCTTCGGCATCCTGACCTACGGCGCCGGCACGCTCACCGAAGCCTCAGTAACGCTGTTCGGATGGCACGTCGCGTTGTTCAAGGCGTGGTACATCACGGGCGCGCTGCTGGGCGGCGCACCGCTGGCGCAGGGGACCGTGTATCTGCTCTTTTCACGCCGCACGGCAAACCGGCTCACGGCGATCCTCCTCCCGCTGATCATCGTCGCGGCAGCCGCGGCCATTCTGTCGCCGATCCGGCCCGAGTTCGCGGAGCAGTACCGGCTGTCCGGCGCCGTGCTCGGATGGCAGTGGGTGCGCCTCTTCAGCCCGTTCATCAACACCTACGCGTTCATCTTCCTCGCCGGCGGCGCCGCCCTCTCCGCATGGCGCTACCGGCGGCGGCGCGAGACCCATCATCGGTTCGTGGGCAACGTGCTCATTGCCGTTGGCGCCCTTCTGCCGGGCATCGGCGGCACCGCCACCCGGTTCGGCCACGTGGAGGTGCTGTACGTGACCGAGTTCATCGGGCTGGCGCTGATCTGGCTCGGCTACCGGTGGAACACCAAGGTGCCGGCGCCCGCGCCGGGACCCGAAGTCGAGGTTGCCGGAGGGGCGCTAGCGCCGGGATAGCGGCGGGACAGGCGGGATGACCGGGAGACGCGGGATCAAACACATGACGGATGAGCGGGATGCGCTCACTGCAACCGCTCACCGGGTATCTTGATCGTCTCACGTTCCTCGACCCTCGATCCACGCGTCCCAGACTCCCTTGGCCTCCCCAACGATCAACCACGACGTCGGCCGCCGTTTCTGGATGAACGCGAATGGCAAGGTCGCCTATCTGGCGTACCGCATCGTGAACGCCCAGACGGTGGACTTCGTCAGCACGTGGACGCCACCGTCGTCCCGGGGCCGCGGCATTGCCACCGCCATCACTCGCTACGCACTCGCCTGGGCCCGCGAGCAGGGCCTGACCGTCATCCCGACCTGCTCGCACGTGAGGCACGTGCTGGCCGGTGGCCGATAGCCAGTAGCCGACTTCCTATTGCCGTGCTGCAGGAACGGCAGTTGCGCAACGAGAACCGCCACGAGTGGACGGCCAGCGGCCAATGGCTCTTCGGCCATCGGCTGTCGGCTCCTCGGCTGTCGGCTATTCGGCCATCGGCCATCGGCTTTCGGCTATCGGCCATCGGTTAACGGCCAACGGTCAATCGACTTACGGCCCTACCGCCGGCGCCGCCAGCCGGCTACTTTTGGGGGCTCTTATGGCGGAATGGTCGCTGTCGCGTACGGAGTTGGTCGTGCTTTCGGGCACGGCGAACACGCCGTTGTCCGAAGAGATCGCCGGATGGTTGGGGCAGTCACTGTGTGAGGTCACGATTCGGCGGTTTGCGGACGGCGAGATTTTCGTGCGGTTGGACGAGAACGCCCGCGGACGGGATGTCTACATCATCCAGCCCACGAACCCACCGGCCGAGAACCTGCTCGAGCTGTTGCTGCTGATCGACGCGGCCAAGCGGGCGAGCGCGGCGCGGGTGACGGCGGTGGTGCCGTACTTCGGATACGCACGGCAGGACCGGAAGGATCAACCGAGGGTGGCGATCAGCGCCAAGCTGGTGGCGAACCTCATCGAGACGGCCGGGGCGGACCGAGTGCTGGGCATCGATTTCCACCAGCACCAGCTTCAGGGCTTCTTCGACGTTCCGGTGGACCACCTGTACGCGTCACCGGTCTTCGTGCAGCACTACCGGCAGAAGGGGCTCCGGGGCCTCGTTGTGGTGGCCCCCGACGTGGGGAGCGCCAAGATGGCGCGGAGCTTCGCGAAGCGGCTCGATGCCTCGCTGGCCATCATCGACAAGCGGCGGCCGTCGGCGAACATCGCGGAGGTCGTGAACGTCGTCGGTGAAGTGGGCGATCGGGACTGTCTGATCGTGGACGACATGATCGACACCGGGGGCACGATGGCGGAGGCGGTGCTCGCCTTGAAGAAGTTGGGCGCGCACGACGTGTATTGCTGCGCCACGCATGCGCTGCTCTCGGGTCCGGCGGTGGATCGGCTGGCGGCGACGCCGGTCAAGGAGCTGGCCGTGACCAACACGATCCAGCTGCCGGAAGAGAAGTGCTTTGACCGCGTGGCCGTGCTGTCGGTGGCACCGCTGCTGGCCAAGGCGATCCGGAACACGCATAGCGATCAGTCGGTGAGTTCGCTGTTCGATTGAAGTCCGACTGACGTCGGAACGGGATACACGGGATAGGCGGGATGCGACATCCCGTGGCGGGGCGGCGGGGGTGGAGATGGAATCCCGGTGGTCCCGTGGTGGGGGCGGTAGGGCGGACGTCGGGATCCCGCCACACCAAAACCAGAACCATCAAGGAAGCAGGATTCAGGTATGGCTCACACTATCGCAATCGGCGCCGAACGCCGGTCTGATCGAGGCAAGGGTGCCGCGCGCCGGCTGCGGGCCACGGGGCGGATCCCGGCGGTGCTCTACGGGCACGCGCGCGCGGCCGAGGCGCTGTCGGTCTCGGCGACCGACTTGGAGAAGGCACTCAAGGGCCTCGAGGTCGGCACGGCCGTGTTCGACGTCGCTATCGATGGCGCGCCAATCCAGGCATTGGTCCGTGAAATCCAGCGCGACCCGCTCAAACTCGACGTCCTGCACGTGGACTTCTACGAGATTCACGCCGGCGAGAAGCTCACGCTCCAGTTGCCCATCCACCTCACCGGCTCGCCCGACGGCGTGCGGAACGGCGGTGGGGTCCTGGACCAGGTCATGCGGGAAATCACGATCCGGGTGCTCCCTCGAGACATCCCGGAACGGTTGGATGTGGACGTGACCGCGTTGCGGGTTGGGCAATCGCTTCATGTCCGGGACCTGCGGGTCGGCGACGTCGAGATCCTGACGGAACCCGGCAAGACGATCTGCACGGTCATCGCTCCGCGCGTGGAGGAAGAAGTGGCACCCGCGGAGGTCGAGGAAGTCACCGAGCCCGAGCTCATCCGCAAGCCGAAGGAAGAAGCGGAAGAGGGCGAGGACGGCGAGGACTGACCCCTGCGGGCGATTGTGGGCCTCGGGAATCCCGGCGCTGCGTACGCGGACACGCGACACAACGCCGGGTTTCTTCTGGCCGACCGGCTGGCGGAGCACTGGGAGTTGCCAGCCTTCCGTCGTAACGGGCCGGCGCGTGTGACCAGCGGGACGTGGACCGGCGTGCGGGTGGGCGTGGTCAAGCCGACCACGTTCATGAACTTGAGCGGCGCCGCGATCCGGCCATTGTTGGCGGCGTCCGACTTCGCGCCCGCCACGGACCTGCTGGTGGTGGTGGACGACGCCGTGATCCCGCTCGGCACGTTTCGGTTGCGAGCGCGGGGCTCGGCCGGCGGACACAACGGCCTCCGCAGCATCGAGGCCGCGTTGCAGTCACAGGAGTACGCACGGCTCCGGATCGGGGTCGGCCCGGTCCCGGAACAGTGCGACGACCTATCGGAGTTCGTGCTCGCGCCATTCGCGCGCGAGGAGTTCGCCGTACTGGAGCAACGCTACCCGGTCATGCTCGACGCCGTCGACTGCTGGGTACGCGACGGAATTGATGAAGCCATGAAACAGTACAATCACCTGGGGAACGACAGTGAGTAATCAGATTCTGGCCCAACTTCCGCTCATCGCGATCGTCGCCGGTGTCGTGGGTTTGCTGACGGCCTGGCTGACGTACGCGTACGTCCGTAAACAACCCGCTGGCGGCGAGCTCATGCGGGAAATCGCGGGACTGATCCAAACCGGTGCGATGGCGTTCCTGCGGCGCGAGTACACCGCGCTGCTCCCATTCCTCGTCGTCATCGCCGGCCTACTGACCTGGCTCATCGGATGGCGCACCGGCGCCGCCTACCTCGGCGGTGGCATCTGCTCGGTGCTCGCGGGGTTTTTCGGTATGAGCGCGGCGACCCGCGCGAATTCCCGCACGAGTGAGGCCGCGCGCTCGTCCGGTCAGGCGCTGGCGTTGCGCGTCGCGTTCAACGGCGGCGCGGTCATGGGCCTCGCGGTGGCGAGCCTCGGCCTGCTCGGGATCGGACTCGTGCTGCGCGGCTTCCTGGGCGCGCCCGGCAGCGAGGACGCCTGGAAGGCGTTCAGTGAGATCATCTCGGGCTTCGCGATGGGCGCGTCGTCCATCGCGTTGTTCGCCCGCGTCGGCGGCGGGATCTACACCAAGGCCGCCGACGTCGGCGCGGACCTGGTGGGCAAGGTCGAAGCCGGCATTCCGGAAGACGACCCGCGCAATCCGGCAACCATCGCGGACAACGTCGGCGACAACGTGGGCGACGTGGCCGGCATGGGCGCCGACATTTTCGAGAGCTACGTCGGGGCGGTGGTGGCAACCATCGCGATTGCCGCGACGAGCCCGCTCATCGGCGACCGCCTGGCGGCCCTCGCGCTCCCGGTGCTGTTCATTGTCGCGGGGCTCGCCGCCAGCCTCGTGGCCATCGGGCTGTTCCGCGTCCTGGAGAAGGCGAGCCCGGCCTCGGCGCTCCGCTGGGCGACCTTCATCGCGGCCGGTCTCTTCCTGGTGGCCGCCTACTTCATCACCAACACGTTCGACGTGCAGATGGCCGGCAAGACCGGACTCGGTCCTTTCTGGGCGGTGGTCGTGGGAACCTTCGCCGGGATCGCGATCGGCCTGGTCACGGAGTACTACACGGGCGCGAAACCGGTCCGCACGATCGCGGAGGCATCCCTCACCGGACCGGCCACGAACATCATCGCCGGCCTCGCGGTGGGCATGCGGTCGACCGCCATCCCCATGTTGCTGATCTCCGGCGCCATCTGGATCGCCTTCACGAGCGCCGGGCTGTACGGCATCGGCATCGCGGCGGTGGGGATGCTGGCAACCGTGGGCGTGACGATGTCGGTGGACGCGTACGGTCCTATCGCGGACAACGCGGGCGGCATCAGCGAGATGAGCCATCTGGGTCCGGAAGTCCGCAAGATCACCGACGGCCTCGATGCGCTCGGCAACACCACCGCGGCCATCGGCAAGGGCTTCGCGATCGGGTCGGCCGCGCTCACTGCGCTCGCGTTGTTCAGCGCCTACGCCAACGCGGTCACCCCGCAGGGCAGCCCGCCGCTCCAGCTGGACATCGTGGACCCTCGAGTCGTCATCGGGCTGTTCCTCGGCGGCATCCTGCCGTTCTTCATCGCGGCGCAGACGATGACGGCCGTCGGCCGCGCGGCCGAGGGCCGGGTGCAGGGGGGCCGCCCGCAGGTCAAGGAAATCGGAGGGTTGATGGAGGGCCCCCCCA
>CAYWNR010000254.1:0-5871 GCA_964459705.1 uncultured Gemmatimonadaceae bacterium
TACTCGATCGGCCGGCCCTTCTCGGTTTGCGGCACCCCGTCCGTCATCCACTTCGGGGCGGGCGTCCCCATCAGGTAGTGGTCGAAGAACTGCTTCATCCGGATCTGGAAGTCCTTCTGGTTTTCCTTCTTCGCGAGATGGTGCGGCTCATCGGGGTACGACAGGAAGATCACCTTCTTGCCGTTGCGGCGGGCGGCATTGAAGTACTCGAGGCCCTGCACCCAGTCCACGGCGCCGTCGGCCGTTCCCTGGAGGATCAGGAACGGCGTGTGGATGTTCTGCACGTTGTGAATCGGTGACTGGTCCTCGTACTGTGCGCGCGCCGTCCAGGGCGTCGAGTCTCTGCCCATCCGCACCTGCCCCACCTCCATGATCCCCTGCTGGACCGTACCGGTCTGCTTGTACAGCTCGTCATAGAAGCTGACGAGGTTGGTAGGTGGCGCCCCGGTGACCACGGCCGCGAACATGTCCGTTTGGGTGACGATGTAGGACGACTGGTACCCACCCCAGCTGTGTCCCTGGAGTCCGATGTGGCCTGGGTCGGCATATCCCAGCTCGATCACTTTCTTCACGGCACTCGTCACGCAGTCCACGGCCGACGTACCGGGCCGCCCGATCTGGTAGACGACGTCCGGCTGGAGTACGAGATAGCCGTTGCTCGCATAGGTGGAGATGTGCGGCCGATCATCATACACCGGCATCGAGAACCGGTGATGGGTGTTGGACATGATCTCGTAGAAGTACACGAGCATCGGGTACTTCTTCCCCGGCTCGTAGCCCGCCGGCAGGGTCAGGGTGCCCTGAAGGTGTTGACCTTTGGAATTCGTGTAGTCGATGAGGACCTTCCCCGCCGACCACGCGAAGTCCTTGATCTGCGGATTAGCATCGGTGACCTTGCGTGGCGACGCGAACGCGGCGGTGCTCACCAAGTAGTCGGGGAATTCGTTGAAGTCCTGCTCGGTGAAGATCATCCGGTCGGCCTTCGCCGCCTTGGTCGCGTCGCCGACGGCCTTGTCTTCCCAGATCAGCGAAATCGGTTCCTTTCCGGGCGCGAGCCGCCAGTAGCCGGACTTCTTGGTCCATTCCCCGTAGGCCGAGAGGGTGAGTGGCTTGGTGAGGTCGATCCCTTGATCCTCTCCACCGCCGCCGCCCCCGAACCGGCCACCCCGGCCGCCGCGTGTCCGGCCGTTCTCGTCGAATTGGACCAACCGGAACTGGATCTCCTGCTTGTCGCCGACCCCGCGCGTGAGGTTCGTCGGCTTGCCACCGTCCAGCGGCAGCAGCCAGAGATCGTATTTGTGGTTCAGAATCACGGCGCGGCCGTCCTTGCTCCAGCCCGCGACGCCGTAGGTCGGTTTCTCGTACGGGTGGTCGTCGTCGGCGTCCACGAAGCTCACGCCCGCGTTCGCGTCCACCCCGACCGTCTTCGCGGTTTCGAGGTTGTACGCGAAGACATGTCCGTCTCTGAGGTAGAGGAACCACCGGCTGTCCGGTGACGTCCCCATGGTGCGACCGAGGTTCTTCTCGATGAGCGTGCGCTCGCCCGTCGCGATGTTCACGCGGTAGTAATCCGCCGGGCTACCCCCCCAAGTGACCTCGCCACGATATGGCGCGTCCAGGCGACCGATACCCCACTTGCCGTTGGCCGTGGGTTGGACCGTGCGCATGTCATCGTCGCCCAGCTGGACGAACTTGCCGGTGGCGAGCTGAATCGCCGCCGGGAGGGTCGCTCGGCGGAGCTGCTGGATGCGGACCATCTGCACCGACTGCGGCTCGGCGTCCTTCCAGTGCCACACGTCGACGTTGGCCTTCGGCTCGCGGCTCTCCTCGGGCGCCGCCTCCTGCTCCTTAATGCCGATGAAGAGCTTCGCTCCGTCGTCGCTCCAGCGCGGCGCCGAGAACTCGCTCAGCACCATCCCCGCGGTGAACGCGTTGTCCTTGGCGGGGTCGTAGCTGAAGGCCTTTTCGCGTGGTGTGCCGAGACCGGTCCAGGCGTAGAGGACGTTGTCCTTCTGCATGTTGCCTTTCGCCTTGTCGCCCGAGAGGATCGCGAGGTTGCTGCCCGAATCGCTCCAGGCCAGCTGTGCGAAGTCGCGCTGTCCGGTGTTGAGCGCTCGGGTCTCGCCGTTCGCCAGATCCAAGACGTAGATGCCGTTCCCGAGCCGGTCGGTGGCATCCACCGTATACGCCAGCAGGTTGCCGGGGTCGTCGAACTCATACAGGTCTACGTTCCCGATGTTACGGGTGGTCCCGTTCGTCAGGTCGCGCAGAATCAGATCGCCACTGCTGCGGCTGGTATCGCCCTGGGGGCGGTTCAACCGGACCGCGAGCCACTTGGCGTCGTCGGAGAAGCTGAAGCTCGCGGCGTTGGGGACTTCGAACTTCTCCCCGGTGGTGAGCGTCAAGAGCTCGAAGCGGCGCTGGGGACGGGAAGCGCCGGCCGCGCCGGGAGCGCCAGGCCGCTGGAATCCGGAGCCGCCCGGACGGCCGCCGCGCGCACCCTCGCGGGGTGTTGGTGGGTTGACGTAGTAGGCGACGAACCGGGAATCGTTGGAGAATTGGGGTCCAGACGCCCCGCCACCGCCGAATCCGCCGAACCCGCCACGCCCGCCGCGGGCGGCCGCGCCGGCAGGAATCGTGTCGACCTCGTCGCCGTCCAGCTGCTTCACGAACAACGTCAGGTCACCGTCGTTCGGCTGGTACCCGTACGTCATCCACATGCCGTCGGGCGAGAGCGCCACGCTGGTGATGCGGCTCCACGGACCGTAGTCGGGCAGATTGAGGACTTTCTGGCCATTGGCATCGGTCGTGGCCGTCGCGGCCGCGCGCGCCTGCCGAGTGGGCCGCGCCTGCGCGAACGCCGGTGCGGAGGACAGAAGGGTGAGG
The DNA here is from genome assembly GCA_964459705.1 of uncultured Gemmatimonadaceae bacterium. Lineage (GTDB taxonomy): Bacteria > Gemmatimonadota > Gemmatimonadetes > Gemmatimonadales > GWC2-71-9 > JAOTWJ01. Next base: position 2,887 of record CAYWNR010000254.1, read on the forward strand.
AGGGCGATGGACAACCCGCGAGTGACAACCGAGCGACGCATGGTGGGGTCTCCGGGAAAGCGGAGTCAAACGGACGGACTTTCGTGGGTTATTACGCGGGAGGGTGGGGGAGTGTTGGAGGCAGGGAGGGTAGGAAGGGCAGTCAGGGCAGTGAGGGGATGTGGGCTGACGCGCCGGTTTACCGGCAGATGCCGAGCCGCGGCCTCGGCCGCGGACCCGAAGCGGAACTGACCGTACATCCCTTGGTACCTTGAAGCATGCGTGATCGGCTACGGTTCGCCCTGCGCGTCCTCGGGGCGTGCCTCCCACTGCTGATCGCCGCTTGTGAAGGCGGCGGCGGCCCGGTCATTCGCTTCCTGGCCAGCACGCCGCACCAGCAATACGAGGCCAAGCTCCGCCAGGCCGGATTGGACTCGACGGCGCTCGGACGCGAGTGGATCGCCGCGGCGGATCGGGCGCTCTCGGCTCCGATTGATGTAGACGTTCCCCATCTCGAAGTCCGCTACCTCGACCCAACGCGCGCAATGGCCGTTGCTTACCGCGTGCGCCTCGAGCGAGGCCAGCGGCTCGTGGCACACATGAGCGTCGCCGACGCCCGTCCGCGCGATGCGCGCCTCTTCGTCGATGTCTTCTATGTGGCCGACAGCACCACGCCCCCGACGTTCGCGGCCGCCGCCGATTCGTCGGGTTGGGACTTGGATTACGTCGCGCTCCGCCCGGGGACCTACGTCCTACGAGTGCAGCCCGAGCTCCTCCGTGGCGGCCGCGTCACCTTCGACCTCGCCGCGCACGCATCGCTCGGCTTCCCGGTCGTGGGACGGGACATGGCTGCCATTCGGAGCGGCTTCGGCGCCGAACGGGACGCCGGCGCTCGCGAGCATCAGGGCGTGGACATCTTCGCCCCACGCGGCACGCCGGTGGTGGCGGCGGTGGCCGGGCGGGTGTCCCGGGTCAACTGGAATCGCCTGGGTGGGAGGGTGGTCTGGCTGCGCGAGGCGCGCTACGACCGGCGGCTGTACTACGCGCACCTCGACAGTCAGGCCGTGCGCACGGGAATGGTGGTGAACCCCGGAGATACGCTCGGCTTCGTGGGCAACACCGGCAACGCGCGCACCACGCCGCCCCATCTCCACTTCGGGATCTACATGCGTGGAGTCGGGCCGGTGGACCCGTACTTCCATCTGCTCGATCCTCCGGACCGCCCGCCTGCGTTCGCCGGTGACTCCGCGTTGGTTGGCCACTGGGCGCGCATCGCGCGTCGTGGCGTGGTCGCGCGGACGGCCCCGGTCCGCTCAGCGCCGGTGCTCGCGCCGCTGGATCGGCTCACGCCGATCGAGGTGCTCGCCGGGATGGGCAGTTGGTATCGCGCCCGGCTGCCCGACGGGCGAGAAGGCTATGTCGCCGTTCGGGACGCCGAGCCCCTCGATCCCATTGCAAGCGCCACCGTGACAGTGAGTTCCGTGATACGCGTGGCGCCAAGCGCTGACGGTGTGGCTATCGACTCGATCACCGAAGGTGAGACCCTGCCCCTGCTGGGCCGGTATGGTGCGTACGCCCTCGTCGGGAGGGCGGACGGCTCGCGCGGATGGATCGATGCGGCGCGACTCGCGTCCTTGGGTCCCGCCGTCGGCCGGGTCTTCGCGCCCACCCGAGCAGCGGGACGGTAAAGGCAGCACGAGGAGCGTAACCCCGCATCGGCACCCTCCGTGCGCCCCCTCTCCCGCATCAGCGGGAGAGGGTCGGGGTGAGGGGAAACGAAGCCGCGTCACGCCGGGCACGTGCCTCTCCTCTCTCAGGGTATCCCGATGAGCCGAAGATGTCCTGCCTCCCTCCCCCCACGTCCGCCTGATTAGGTTCCGCCTCGTCCTACGGACCCGATTCGCGAATCCGTCGCCGACACGGAGGAGTACCACCCCGCTCGGAGAACATCGTCTCTATGGAAGACCGGCCGCCGATCGCCGGGAGCAACGCACCCGCCGCCCCGCAACAGACACCTGGAGCCTCCGCGCCCGATGCCGTCGGCGCCCGAACGCCCGTGTATCGCCGCCTGAGCATCCTCATCCCGATCTTGGTGCTGCTGGCCGTGGGCGTCGCGGGCTTCCGATACTGGTACCTGAACGTGCGCAGTGTGGTCTCGACCGACGACGCATTCCTCGACGGCGACCGCGTGTCCGTGAGCGCGAAGATGCTCGGACGCATCGTGGAGCTGCGGGCCGACGAGGGGGACACCGTCCAGCAAGGAGATCTCCTCATCCGGCTGGACGACACGGATCTCCAGGCCGAACGGGTGCAAGCCGAGGCGAACCTCGCGTACGCCGAGGAGAACGCGAAGCTGGCAGCCGTCGAGGTGGAGCGCGCGCACGACGATTTCGCCCGCGCGCGCACCCAGTTCCAGAGCAAGATCATCCCGCAGGAGCAGTACGATCACGCGCGGATCGCGGCGGACGTTGCGGAGGCGCATCAGCGCATTGCCCAGGCGCAGATACGGACGGCGCGCGCGCGGCTGCCGGTGCTCGCCGCGCAGCTCGCCAATTCGCACGTGGAGGCGCCGCTGGCCGGCATCGTGGCGCGCCGGTGGGTGCTCGCCGGGGACGTGGTGCAGCCCGGACAACCGATGCTGGCCATCTATGGCCTCGGTGCACTCTGGATCACCGCACACTTCGAGGAAACCAAGATCCGCCGGCTCCATCCCGGTGACTCGGTGGCCGTGTCGGTGGATGCGTATCCCGACCGCGCGTTCAGCGGGAGAATCCGCTGGATCGGCGCGGCGACGTCGTCGCAGTTCTCCCTTATCCCGGCGAACAACGCCTCGGGGAACTTCACGAAGGTCACGCAACGCATCCCCGTCCGTATTGGCCTCGACCGCTCGGCCGTGAGCGGCGACGACCCGCCCGTGCTCGTGCCCGGCATGTCCGTGGAAGTGAGGATCAGGGCGCAGGGACCGTAGATGACGCGCCCCTGGTCGGCCGCGCGCGAGCGGCTCGT
>CAYWNR010000255.1:0-5839 GCA_964459705.1 uncultured Gemmatimonadaceae bacterium
CTTCTTCGACGGCTAGATGGAAGTCGACGCGGATAAGGAGAATGTCCACTGCGTCTCTGAGGACTCTTGATGTTGCAGCGGCACTCTCCGCAAGTCGAAGACAGCGGTCTGCACCTTCGATGTTGCCCGTGTCTACAGCAAATGATGCGCAGATTCCGTAGACTCCTGCCCGTACTCTGGGATCAGGGTGCTCCGCAACCGCGTGAAGACTCCGTTCAAAACACTGCGCGGCGGAGCGTAGCCGCCCGCGCTCGTGGTGGATCACCCCCATGTTGAGCCACAAGTGAGGGGCCGGGATGAGGGGCGATTTCGTCGCGGTGGACTGGAGCCGCTGGTAGGTGCGGAGGGCGTCGTCGTACGCCCCCACGCCCGTGAGCGCCATGCCGAGTCCATTCAACAACCGCGACCGTAGCAGCAACGGCGAGTGCCCACCTCCGAGTCGAGCCAGACCACTGTCGAATGCTTCGCGAGCCTCGGCGTACTCACCACCTGAGAGGTGGATGAACCCGAGGGCGAGGGCCGCCTGTGCCGCTTGCTCATCGTTCGGCGCCCGCACCAGGGATCGGCACATCGGTAGCAGCGCCGTCAAACGCTCGGCCAGCCCCGCCTCGGCCGATGCTTGTGCGACGACCTGCAGGGCGTGAGTCGCGAGGTCCAATTCCCCGGTTTCCAACGCCTGCTGGAGGATCCGCTCACCAGCGGCCCTGAGCACCTCGCTGGAATGCCGCCGCAGCACGGTTTCGGCGCGAACGGTCAGGACGTCGACTTCCAGAGCCTCTCGCGGCGTACACTCAGGGCGTGAGACGCGAGCGAGACTCTTGAGGGCATCGCGTGGACGGCCGCCAGTTGCCTGGGTCGATGAAAGGGCGATCAGGATTCGCGGTGATGGGTTGTCTCCCTGTGCGTCACAGAGGTCCAGGAGCGCGCGTTCCATCTCCTGATAGGCTCCGGCGTCGACTGCGTCCTTCGTCGCTGCGTGTAGCAGGGTCGTGGCTTCGTCCAGCCGTTCGCAGCCCAAGAGGTGGGACGCTGCCTCGAGGCGCGATCGGTAGTCGCGCTCATCGGCATGGACCGTGAGCGCCCGCGCGAGAATGGCGTGATAGTACTTCCGGGTCTCGTCATCCATGGCGAAGTACGGGTATGCGCGATGCAGCTCATTCTTGAAACACAGCCCGCCCCCCTCGAGCCGGAGAATCCCACGGCTGAGGAGCTCGAGCGCCGCCGCGTCGAGGTCCGCCGGGGTGCGACTCACCGCCTGGGCAACCTCCTCGGGGCTCAACGCCCGCTGCGCGACCGCGAGCACGTGCAGTACCTGGCGGGCAACCGCGTCCAGGCCGTCATAGAGACGCGCGAACGCCTGGCGCAGCGAGTCGGGCGGTTCCCAGTGGCGGGGGAGCTGCTCCACCGCTAGGCCGGCCGCGAGGGACTGCGAGGCATGACGATCCCAGTCCGCGAGGAGCATCTCGGCGAACTGCGGGTTCCCATCAGCGAGCCCGATGATGCGATCGACGACCCGGGGCGCGTCGAGTTGGAGGCTCGGCGCCAGAGTCGCAATGAGCGTCCGCATGCCCTCGGCACTCAGCGGCGCCAGGCGCAAGGTGCTCGTCCACGCGAGGGGCTCGTCATCGAGCGGGCCACGGGGCAACGTGGGCTCCATCCCTCGAGAGCGCGCGGCCCCCATGAGCAGGAGGGGTAGCGACTGCGCGCGGCGTGCCAACACGTGGAGCACGTCGCGACTGGCCGGGTCCATGTACTGGATGTCGTCGAAGATGATCGTCACCGGTGCGCCGTCGGTGACGGCCTCCAACATGTGCGTCAGTCCGTCACCCACCCGCAGACGAACGGTTTCGGGTGGCGTGGCCAGCGGTTCGGGGACTCCGGTGTACTTGCTCCGGATGACGGGGTGGATCCGGCTCACCTCCGCGAGCCACGCCGGGTCGGTGGATGAGATCGCGGGATCTCTTAGCAGGGCGGCCGCGAGATCCGAGGTCGCGGCGAAGGGAATGCCCTCTCCGATCTCCTGACACGAAATGAGCAATACGGAATGGGCGCGGGCCGCCACGGTCGCAGCGAAGCGACGCGCGAGCGAGCTCTTGCCGATCCCCCCTGGGCCGGTCACCATGCAGGTCCGGAGCGTGCCATCTCGCGCAACGCGCTGCCACTCACCTTCGAGAAAGCCCAACTCGTGTTCGCGGGCGACTAGCACCGTTGGCCGCACCCGCGCCGCGTGCGCCGCCAGCCTCGGGGGGACCAGCTCGACCGGCGGGTGCGCACCGACCTCCAACCGCCGCAACAAACGCTCGATCGCAGGCTGAGGGCGGCAGCCGAGCGTCTCCTCCAGGCGAGCGAGATGCAGCCTGAGGAGCCGGATCGCACCGACCACATCGCCGCGGAGCAGCTCCCGCTCGGCCAGCGCCAATGCCGCAGGCTCAGACAGGGGATCCAACTCGTACAACCGCTCGGCCGCCCGATGCACGCGGAGCGTTGCACCGCCGAGTCGGAACCGCGCAATCGCATCGAGCAGGACCTGTTCGGCCATCCGTCGAAACCGCACCCGCGCGCCCTCGAGCCAATGCCCGAACGCCGGTCCGCCCCACCACTCCATCCCATCGAGCGGTCGCGAGAGTCCGGGAATGCCGAGGTCGTCGTCGCCGAGTGCTTCGAGGTCGGTGCGCACGTCCACGCCAAGCCGGAACGCGTCGTGCGTGCGCTGAATGGCCGACCGTCCGAGCGCCGCGCGAATGGCCGTGATGGCCTGGCACAGCGAGTGGTAGGCCTTCGCCCCCGGCGCGTCGTGCCAGAAGAACTCCTCGAGCATCGCCCGCGGCACGGGCTGGTCCCGGCCGTCGAGCGCCAGGACCAGCAGGACACCGAGTTGTTTGCGCGAGCGGAGCCGGACCTCCTGGCCCGTCGCGTCGTGAATTCCCGGGGTGCCCAAGGTGGTGACGATCAGCATCGGGGATCCTCGGTCCAGTGCGATGTCGAATCTGACCTTGGTAGTCAACCCGAATTCAACACGTTGTCAATACTAGACTTGTAGCCAACAAGCAGCCGCCGCGGCGCTTCAAGGATAACGCCGACTCAACGCCGCGGTGTGCTTCCGACGACTGGTTGGGGATCGGGGGCTGAGGACTGAGATGACGGGGGCCAGCCGCACAGCTACGCGTTGACCACGGTCTTCGGCGGTAGCCGCTCGGCCCTGCCGTGACGGTGAGGGCGGCATGCCCCAGCAATGCTGCGAGGATGCGCGGGGCGGCCGCCCGGGGCAAAGTGCGGGGGAGACATGTGCCAGACGGCCGCTCAACTTGTCGATTGAAGCGGCGTCGCGCCGCTTGACGACCCACGGGGCACGGCGTACGCTTGCCGCCTCACCACGCCTGAAGAGGTCACCGATGCGCCACAGCGCGCACGTCGCCATCATCGCGGTCCTGCCAGTCCTCGGCGCGTGCCGAGGTGAGAGCACACCGCACGTTGCGACCTGCGCCCCGCCGGTCGGCGAGGCAACCCTTGCCGTGCCCGGTGGGAACATCTGGTACAAGGTCTCCGGCACGGGCACCGGACTGCCGGTCGTGCTGCTCCACGGTGGGCCCGGCTTCTCGAGCTACTATCTCAAGCCGCTCGAGGATCTGGGGGACGACCGCCTGGTGATTCGCTACGACCAGTTGGGCGGCGGACGGTCGGACAAGATCACCGACACCACGATGTTCACGATCGCGCACTTCGTGGACGAACTCGACTCGCTGCGGTCGCACCTCGGCTGCACGCAGTGGCACGTGTTTGGCCATTCCTGGGGGACGATCCTGGCGCTCGAGTACCACCGGGCGCATCCCGACCGCGTGGCCTCGCTCACGTTCGGGAGCGCCGTGTTCGACATCCCCGCCTACGAGCGACGGGCCAAGGAGCTGGTGGCGACGCTCCCGCTTCGAACGCAGCAGATCATCCGCAAGACCGAGGCGGTGGGCGCGTACGATAGTCCGGGCTACCAGGCCGCCATGAACGAGTTCTACGGCTTGTACCTGTTCCGGCATCCCGTGGAGGCCGACTTGGACAGCACCTTCGCGACGGCGAATGAAGCGATCTACAACTACATGCAGGGGCCGAGCGAGTTCACCATCACGGGGACACTGAAGAGCTACGACGTGCGGGCCTTCCTGCCGCGCATTGCCGTGCCGGCCCTGTTCACGGTGGGTGAGTTCGACGAAGTGGGGCCGGCGCTGGTCAAAGGGTTTGCCGACTCGGTTCCCAACGCCAAGTACATCGAGTTTCCGGGGGCGGCGCACATCACGACCTGGGACGCGCGCGACGAGAACGTGCGGGTGGTGCGCGAGTTCTTGCGCGGCGTCGATTCGACGCGCGCCAAGCGGACGTCGTAGCGGCCGATGCCGGTCCCCATGCGTCGCGCGGCGCTCTACGGCGCGGTCGTCACGACCGTGGGGCTGGTGGGCAGTCTGCTGCTCGCCATTGCGGCGGGGAACCTCATTCGATCCGTGCTCGGCGGGCACGCTGCCGCTTGGGTCGGGACCACCCTCGCGACGGTGTTCGCGCTCGTGGCGCTCGGCGTCGGATCCGCGGCGTGGGGTGCGCTGATGGGCAGCCTGTCGCCCGGCGCCAGCCGCACGCGCATGGCCTGGGCGGGCGTGCTGGGGTTCGTGCCCATCGTCCTCATCGCCGGGTTCGGCTTGTTGGCGCTGGAGCCGATCGCCCTCAATCGCTGGGGTGAGGACCTGCCGCTTCACCGGCTGTTCACCATCCTGTTCGTCCCAACCGCCGGTATCATCGCCGGCGTTGGCGCCCTGGCGCTCGGCATCGGCCTCAGCAACGGCGCCCTCGCCCGCGCACTCGCTTGGCGGGCCGCGCTCGCCGCGGCGCTCGTGTTTCTCGCCATCGACCTCACGATGGAAGCGCTCGGCTGGCGGGTGGGCGCGCCGGGGGCCGCCGAGCGGCTCACGATGGTCACGGTGCTGTCGGTGAGCGATCTTGGCGCGGCGATTGTGGCGGGGGCGGTGATCGGCGTGGGGATCAGCCGCGGGTAGCCTCGCCCACGTGCTCAGGTGGGCGCGCGCTTTCCCACGGGGCCAGGCTCTTACCGCACTTCCGCCCCCCGCGCCACATACACGGTGACGTGTGACGGCGCCGCCACCGTCCGATACACCCGCTGCGTCGCCTTCACGTAATCCTCCGCCCGCGCCTCGAAGATGTTCGGCACGAACGTCTGCGGATTCCGATCGATGATCGGAAACCACGTGCTCTGCACCTGCACCATGATCCGGTGCCCCCGCTTGAACGTGTAGTCCTGCGTGTGTAGGTCGACGTCGTATGAGACGACACGGTTGGCGGGAATGGCTTCGGGCTTCTCATAGCTGTTGCGATAGCGACCGCGGAACACCTCGTTCGCCACCATGAGCTGGTAGCCGGCCAGGTCCCAGTTCTCTGGGTAGTCCTCGGGATACACGTCGATCAGCTTCACCACCCAGTCGGCGTCGGTGCCGGTAGTGCTCGCGAACAGGTGCGCCTCCACGCGGCCCGCGATGGTGAGGTCGGTCTCCAGCGGCGCGGTCTCCCAGCTCAACACGTCGGGCCGATTATCTACGAAACGCTGGTCTTCTACGAGCCACGTGTACCAGTGCGAGCCGCCGGGGAAATACGTGGCCTGAATCGGACGGTGACGGTACGGCACCGGGTGCGCCGGATCGGAGAGGTACGCGTCATACGCCGCCGTGTCCCTGGTGGTCGGTCGGTCGAACGACAGCGACTCGTTGATGCCGAAATAGAGATCCCGCGCGATCGTTTCCGCACGCGGGGGCCAGGCGCTCCACTGGCGCCACTGATTGGTGCCGGC
>CAYWNR010000256.1:0-2059 GCA_964459705.1 uncultured Gemmatimonadaceae bacterium
CACGCGGCGGTCGAACAGCCGCTGTCCCTGACGGACGGCACCAACCCGGCCGACCTCATCATCGATTTCGATGTGGGGCGCTCGTTCATCCGGCTGGTGAGCGGCGACTTCCAGTTCCTGCCCTGGATCCGGGCGGTGAATGAAGCGGCCACCGGAACCGTGAACGGCGCCGTGTATGGTCCGGGGAGCCAGGCCGACATTCTCGAGCCGGTAGCGAACGCCAGCGTGATTCTCTACCGCGCGAGCGGCGGCGGTCTCACCCTCGCCGCGACGGGCCGCACCGACACTGACGGACTGTTCACGATTCACTACGTCTCCCGTGGTGGGCCGTACAGCGTGGAAGTGGCTCCCCCCTCGGGGATTGCGGCGAGTCACGGGTACGCGAACGACGTCTACGTCACGCCGGGTCAAGAGACCAGTGTGGGCATTACGCTCGGGCAGGGAACGGGCGGCCAGGATGGACGGAGCCTGGCGATCTCCGGTCCCCGGCAGGTGACGGTCGGCCAGACGATCAATCTCTACGCGTTCCTGTTCAACGAGAGTGGTGACTCGGTGTTCGGCGCTCCGGTCACCTGGGCAAACTCCAATCCGGCGGTCGCGCGGTTGGACGGGAGCGGCCCTGGCGTGCAGCTCACCGGACTCGCGGTGGGGGCGACTTCGATCGTGGCGACGAGCGACGACCTGATGGACTCGATCGTGGTAACGGTGGGTGATGCGGGCGCGGCCGTGGCGAGCATCGAGGTCGTCCCATCCACGTTGACCATGGCGGTGGGCGACAGCACGGCGCTGCAGGCGATCTTGCGCGACGCCATCGGCAACGTGCTGACGAATCGCACGGTGTCCTGGAGTCTCGACTCGAGCGTGGTCAACGTGCTGAGCAGCTTCACGAACTACCTGGTCATTCGGGCCGTGGCAACCGGCACGACCACCATTCGCGCCCTCGCGGAAGGCAAAGAAGGTACGGCGTCGGTGACGGTGTACTGAGCGCCGCCAAGCGCGAAGCGCCGTGAGAGGTGAAAAGTGAAAGGTGAGAAGCGCTGTGATCCGCTTTTCACCTTTCACTTTTCACGGCCGGTTCGCGTATCACCGCGGAGGCGCCGGGCTGCTACTCCGCGCGGAGGGCCTTGATCGGATCGACCCGGCTTGCGCGCCGCGCCGGAATCCACGCGGCCGCGAATCCGATCGCGAGCATCCCGACCATCACCGCGGAGAACGTGATCGGGTCCGTGGGGCTCGTGCCACTCAACATGCCTCTCAGGAACCGGGTCAGGCCGATGGCGCCTACGGTGCCGGCGGCCACCCCGGTGATGACGAGCATTCCGCCTTCGCGGACGAAGTGGGAAACGACGTTCCGCTCCGAGGCGCCGAGGGCCAACCGGACGCCGATCTCGCGCACGCGGTGGTTGACCCGGTAGGCGGTCAGGCCGGCGATGCCCACCGCGGCGAGCAAGAGGGCTACGCCCGCGAAACTGCCGAGCAGCAGCGCGTTGAAGCGGGGGCTGACCAGATACCGACCTACGAGGTCGGTGAGTGGCGTAACGCGGGATGGCTCCAACTCCGCGGAAGCCTCGGCCAGACGGCTCCGGATGGCAGCGGCTAGAGCGGCGGGGTCTCCGTGCGTACGAACCACGAAGTAGGCTCCCCACCGCGTGAGCTGGAGGTATGGCCAATACACCTCGGGACGCACCGGGGCGTCGGGGTCGAAGCGCGGAATGTCGGCCACCACGCCCACGATGGCGAACTCGGCCGCCGGTCGGGTCATGACGAGCCGCTGCCCGATGGGGCTGCGTCCGGGCCACAACCGCCGGGCGAGGGTCTCGTTGACCACGGCGACGGGTTCGGTGCCTTCACGGTCGGCGGCGGTGAACTCACGGCCGGCGCGCAGCGGTAACCCGATGGTCGCGAAGTACCCGGGACCCACGTCTCGCCACAACACGACGGTGCTGTCTCCTCCCACTCCGCCCGTCCGCGCTGTTCCCGGTTCTTCACCGCCGAACAGAGGGCCGCCGGACGTGAGACTTACCGAGGAGACACCGGGCAGTGAGCGCACGCCCTCGAG
>CAYWNR010000256.1:2069-5787 GCA_964459705.1 uncultured Gemmatimonadaceae bacterium
AGCGCTTGTTCGTAGAGGGTTCGCACCGCCGCGTGGGTCGGATACGTGCCTTGCGACACGCCCGTCCAGGCTACCACCAGTTCGTCCTGGGCGAACCCGGGATTCCAGGCCGTCAGTCGCGCGAACGTGCGTCCGAGCAGTCCGGCCCCGGCGAGCAGCATGACGGCGATTGCGGTCCCGACGACGACCAGGATGCCGCGACCGCCTCCACGCGCGACGCGCGACGCGTGCAGCTTCCCGGCGAGGTCCGACCGCGCGCCGCGGAGCGCCGGTGCGGCTCCGATCAGCAGCGCGGTCAGGGCCGTGAGTCCGAGCGCGAACAGCAACACCCGCCAATCAACGCCCACGTCGTCGAGGCGCGGGATGCCGGGAGGCGAGAGAGAGAGGAACGCGTACACCCCCCATGAGGCGAGGAGCACGCCGACGAGCGCGCCGGCGAGCGCGACGATGAGACTCTCAAGGAGCAGCAAGCGGGCAATGTGGCCGCGGCTGGCGCCGATCGCGGCGCGAACGGCCAACTCCTGCGAACGGGATGTGACGCGGGCAAGCATGAGGTTCGCCAGGTTCGCGCAGCCCAGCAGCAGCACCAGCCCAACGGCGCCAAGGAACACGAACAACCGCGTGCGGACGCCACCGACCAAGCTGTCGCGCAGATCCTGGACCTCCACCCGCCAGCCGCGGTTCGTCTCAGGGTGCTCGTCGCCGAGGCGCGTCGCGAAGGTCGCCAATTCAGCCGCGGCAGCCTCTCGCGTGGCGCCCGGAGCCAAGCGGGCGACGGTGGTGAACCCGCGCCATCCGCGGTTCTCCTCGTCGTGCGGATCGAACGGCAGCGACGCCCACAGCGCGATCCCCTCCAGGTGGGGAACGTCGGTGGACGGCGGCAGCACGCCCGCGATGGTCGCAGGCTCTCCGTCGAGGGAAACGGTGCGGCCGACAACCGTCGGATCGGCTCCGAACTGGGCGTGCCAGGCGGCGTCGGAGAGCACGGCCACGCGGTGTTCGGGCCCGTACTCGTCCGCTCCGATGAGCCGGCCGAGCGCCGGTCGCACGCCGAGCGCGGTGAAGACCTCGCCCGTCGCGACGCCGCTGTAGAGCGGTACGATGCGGTCACCCACAGTCATCCGCATGGACCAATCGCGCGCGATCCCGACATGCTGCAAGGTTGCCGCGTTGGCGCTCCAGTCCTCCACGTCGGGGGGCGAGGCGATGCAGAACCCTTCGACCGATGGGTGGCGCTCGCAGATCGTGATCAACTGCGATGGGTTGGGGAACGGGAGCGGGCGCAATAGCACGCCGTTCACGACCGAGAAGATGGCGGTCGTCGCGCCGAGTGCGATGCCGAGGGTGAGCACGGCCGCAATGGCGTAGCCGCGCCGCCGAAGAAGCTGGCGGATCGTGAGTCGCAGGTCGCTGAGTAGAGATTGCATGGTCGCTCCGTGACGAGCTCGCGGGTGCGGTGCGGGGAAAGGCAAGGATCGCGCCGATCGCGCCTCACTGATACAACATTGACTGACAACGGGTTACGGGCGTGAGCGGAAAAGGCATCGAATCACTCCCTGTTCGGCGGTGGGATCCCGGTGCGCGCCTGTGGGACGCCACGTCGGTCTGTCGTCCCTCGCCACCCGGGCGGTGACGATGAAGTACAAGAAGTCGTTGACCGGAACTCGGGGGCGCCCTATGTTCGGGGAATATTCGGGGACCGGATTATCAAACGGGGAGACTCATGGGTGACCGCACCGGGATCGAATGGACTGATGCCACGTGGAACCCGGTCACCGGTTGCACGAGGGTAACGCGGGGCTGCGACCACTGCTATGCCGCCACCCTGGCCGAGCGCCGGCTCCGCGACGTCTATACGCGGCAACCGCCGGTAGTTGACACGTCCGCCAACCGCGACGACCCGTTCGCCGTTAGGCTTTGGCCCAATCGGATCGACCAGCCGCTCCGCTGGTCCGACTCCCGGATGATCTTCGTGAATTCGATGTCGGACCTGTTTCACAACGATGTCCCAGACGAGTTCGTCCTGGCAGTCTTTGAGGTCATGTTGACTGCTCCGTGGCACATCTACCAGGTGCTCACGAAACGTCCCGCCCGAGCAAGTCGCTTCTGGGAGCGATACCGCTCTACCCTCGGTCTCCGGAGGATTCCGGAACACATCTGGATTGGCACGTCGATCGAGGACGACGACGTGACGTATCGTGTTCGTCACCTCAAGGCAGTCAGGGCCTCCGTCCGTTTCCTGTCCTGCGAGCCGCTGCTCGGCCCGCTCACGTCTCTCGACCTCCGCGGAATCCACTGGGTGATTGGTGGCGGCGAGAGCGGGCCCGAGGCTCGACCCGTGGATCCGGCTTGGGCAGCCCTCCTCAGGGATACCTGCGTACGACAGGATGTGCCGTTCTTCTGGAAACAGTGGGGTGGAAGGACGCCGAAGGCCGGAGGACGGTTGTTGGAGGGTAGGGCCTGGAACGAGTACCCGGAGCTCAAGGGACGCTTCGTGGCGTGACCGCCCGAGACAAGGAAGCCGAGGTTGGCTGAACCGAAGTCCGTCGTTTGGCCGTTGGACGAACATTCCCGAGGCAAGCACCTGGTTCTGAAGCACTACCTGGGTGCCTGGTTCCCGATCATAGGATCCAAGTTCCCTCGGCTCCTCTTCATCGACGGCTTCGCCGGGCCCGGCGAGTACGAGGGTGGTGAGCCGGGCTCTCCCGTCGTGGCTCTGGACACATATCTGGAGCACCGTCACCGCCACCAAGTGCGCGAGGCGGTGTTTGTCTTCATCGAGAGGCGTGAAGACCGGGCGAGGCACCTCGAATCGCTCATCGAGACCCGGAAAGACAGGATTCCAAACAACTGCAAGTGGTACGTCGAGGTTGGTTCCTTTGACGCTCGCATGACAAGGGCGCTGGACGAACTGGAAGCCGCGGGGCGGGCGATGGCGCCGGCCTTCGTCATGATAGACCCGTTCGGCGTTTCCGACACTCCGATGGAGGTGATCGGGAGAATCCTGTCGAACCCGCAAGCGGAGGTTTATGTCTCCTTCATGGCGGAGTTCATCGACCGGTTCGCTGCTACCGAGGAGTTCGCTCCACACCTGACGGCGCTCTTCGGCACGAACGATTGGCGTGAGGGTCTGGAATTAGCCGGAGAGGACCGGCGCACGTTCCTTTATCAGCTCTACGAGCGACAGATGCGAACTGCGGGAGCGAAACATGTGGTGCGCTTCGAGCTCTTCCAAGGCAACCGGCTTGTCTACGCGATCTTCTTTGGCACCAAGAACATCCTCGGTGCTAACCGCATGAAGGAGGCGATCTGGAAGGTGGATCCGTTTGGCGGCTTCCAGTTTCGAGGTGCGCGAGGGGGACAAGGAACCCTGGAGCTCCAGACGGCCGACTTTCGACCACTCATTGACGCGTTGCAACGAGAGTTCCGGGGGCGGGGTTGGATTCCGATCAAGCAGGTAGAGGACTTCGTCGCTTCGGATCGCACCGACTACTACACCACGCAACTCCGAAAGCGGGCGCTGAACCCTCTCGAGGATGCTGGGGCGCTCCAAGTCAAGGTGCCAGACGGAAGGCGCCGCAAGCCACACACCTATCCGAACGGCACCGAGCTCATGTTTACATAGGTCCTAAGGCGAGTGGAGGGGAAGCTGGCGAGAGCACTCTACGCTGTCCGGCGTGCGGGAGTCACCTGCGGCGCGTGGCGGTGTGCCTTCTCG
>CAYWNR010000257.1:0-5780 GCA_964459705.1 uncultured Gemmatimonadaceae bacterium
AGTAGCCGCCCTGGATCATGACCTTCAAGTACGGGTTCTGCCGCATCGCGTTGCCAAGCATGTCGCCCACGTTCGTCCCATCGTTCCGATTCCACGGACGGACCGGCCCCCACACGTTGTACGCGAGGTCGGGATTGTACTTGAGCTCCTCCCGCAGATAGCGGTTCACCGCGTTCCCGAACGGGCCGTTCCAGTCGGCCATGGCGGGGTCGTAGTCGGGGTTCTCCCCCGCGGCATCCTGATCCACGCCGAGGTAGCGGCTGTCGAGCCGGCCCACGGTCATCCGCTGGTCTCGCAGCAGCTCCTTCCAGAACCGACGCGCGTCGATGCGCAGGTTCGCCGACAGCACGTACTCCGTCGAGAGGCCCGTGTAGCGCGCCACCCGCTGCGCGATGCCGTTCCGCTCGGTGTCGGTCAGGCGGTCGCCTTTCAGCAACGCCTGCACGTAGTCGCCCATGGCGAATGCCTCGGACTCGTTCAGCACCTCGCGCAGCGGTCGATTCTGGAGATCGCTCGGCAGCTGGTGGTGGTACCAGGCCGTCGCGGTGCGCTGCGGCAGCCCCATGGCAACGCTCACGTCGGGACCGCGCTCCACGTTGAGGTCGGTCATGGAGACCAGGATCACGCCGTTCAGGTAGATCTGGTGCGCGCTCAGCAGGTAGCCCGCCAGTCCCGACGCCCGCGTGGTGCCGTAGCTCTCGCCGATCACGAACTTGGGGGACATCCAGCGGTCCTTCTTCACCAGATAGAGCCGGATGAACTCCGCCACCGACTGGATGTCGCTCAGCGTGCCGTGGAACTTGTGCAGGTCTTCCCCCTCCACCATCCGGCTGAACCCGGTGGCAATGGGGTCGATGTACACGATGTCCGCCGCATCGATGATCGAGTTGGGGTTGTCTTCCAGCTCACTCGGCGGGCGTTGCGCGAAGCCGTTGTCGTCGTACACGACGCGGCGAGGACCGGTGTAGCCCATGTGCATCCACACCGAGGCCGTGCCGGGCCCGCCGTTGAACGAGAACACCAATGGCCGAGTCGTGAGATCCTGGACGCCGGTGCGTGTGTAGGCCACGTAGAACATCTTGGCGACCACTTTGCCGTCGTCCCGAATCGGGAGCCAGCCCGCTTCCGCCGTGTAGGCCACCGATTGCCCGTTGATGCGCGCGGTGTGCTGCGTGACGACGGGCGCATCCGGCAGCAGCGCCGCCTCACTGCCTGCCTTGCTCCCCCCGGCCGCCGGCGGCGCCGCGGCGGGACGTTGCGCCAGGACGGGCGATGCGCCGAACAGGCCGCCGACCAGGATCACTGAAGCGATGCTCAAAAGCCGCATGATTCTCCTCCGAATTTGGCGGTCTGGGCGGTCTGGGCGGTCTGGGCGGGCGGTCCAAGCCGGTGGCACTTGACCTAACCCGCGGAGGTCCGACCGGTCCGGTCCGCTTGACCGCCTTGACCGCCTTGACCGCCTCGACCGCCTATCGTTTCTCAAACGCCGGCCGCCCCGGCAGCTTGACCGGATGCTCGGCGATCAGCCGGAGCGCTTCCTTCACACCCGCCTCGAGTTGCGGATCGTGACCCTTGGCCAAGGCACCCTGATCGTCCACGACTGGAATGTCGGGCTCGATGCCGTGTCCCTCGGCGAACCACTTCCCATCCGGGCCGTACAGGCGTCCCGGAGGCGCCGTATAGAATCCGCCGTCGATCAGTCCATGACCGGACGCCGGTCCCACCAGACCGCCCCACGTGCGCTCCCCGATGACGGGACCGGCCTTGAGCGTCTGGAAGAACCAGGGGAACGCATCGCCACCCGAGCCGGCCCAGCCGTTGATCAGCATCACTTTGGCACCGAGGTGGTTGACGGGCGGCTCCATGGCGGTCGCGCCGTTCCGGAAGTAGATGAAGTTCACGAGCTGGCGGTTCATCTTCTCGATGAACCGGTCGGCCAACTGCCCGCCGGCGTTCCAGCGCTCGTCGATGATCAGGCCGTCGAGCGTCATCTGGCTATTGAACTGCCGCACCAGCTCCGTTTGGCCATCGACGCCCGTGTTTGGCACGTAGATGTAGCCGACCTTGCCGCCGCTCGCCTCGAACACCTTCCGGCGGTTCTGCTCGATCCACTCCAGATTCCGGAGGCGCGACTCGCTGCGGAGCGTCGTGACGAGCACACGGCGTGCGCCCTGCATGGTCGGACGGTCGTTGACGGTGAGCGCCACGGTCACGCCGGCCAGCCCCTCGAACGCCGCGGCGGGATCACGCCGAGCGTCGATCGGGATGCCGTTCACGGCGAGGATGTAGTCGCCCTCGTTGACATTGACGCCCGGCTCGGCGAGGGGCGAGCGCGTCTCGGCGTCCCACGGAGCCCCGCGCACGATGTGGGAAACGCGATACGCGCCGCGGTCGAGCGCCCAGTCGACGCCCAGCAAGCCCACCTGCCGGTTGCGCGGCGTCTCCAGATCGCCGCCACCCACGTACGTGTGGGATGCGCTCACCTCGCCGATCAGCTCGCCGATCACGAAGTTCACGTCCGACCGCGTTACCGCGTCGTCCAGCATGCGCCCGTACTGCTGGCGCATGGCGTTCCAGTCCAGCCCGTGGAGTCCCGGGTCGTAGAACACGTCGCGATACGTGCGCCACACGTCCGCGAACACCTCGCGCCACTCGGCGCGCGGATCGAGCGTCATCTCCAAGCTCGCGGTGGCCAGCCGTTTGTCCATCTTCTGGGCGGGCTTCAAGTCCACGATGGCCCATTGGCCGCGGCTCCCGACGAGCACTTTCTTGCCGTCCGCCGAAACCTCGTAGGAGTTGACCGGCGTGAGGATGGTCTTCTCCTCCCGCGCCTCGAGGTCATAGTACGCGAGCGTCGAGTTCCGGTCCGCCGACCCCGACCGCGGGAAGCGGAGGAACACGAGCTTACCACCAACGCCGCGGAGCGCACCGTAATTCCCGGGTGACGGCGGCAGGATGACCGCCCGCGCCTCGAACCCCTCGAGATCGATCGCCACCGCCTTCGTCCCCGAGTCCGCCTCGACCGCCTTGCCCGCCTCGACCGCCTTGCCCGCCTCGACCGCCTTGTCCGCCTTGTCCTTGTCCGCCTTGGCCGAGTCCGCTTTCTCGTCGTCGCTCTTCGGCGCCAGCGGTGAGGGAACATCCGCCCGCAAGGGCACCGCCATCAGCGTCGTGGTGTTCGGGTAGATCCACGTCGCGTCGAGGTCCGAGTAGATCACCTCGAGGTTCCGATTGGACCGGTAGTAGAGGTACTTCCCGTTCGAATCGAACGCCGGCCCGTTGTCGCTGTAGTAGCCCGCGGTCACCTGGTGGCGGGTGTTGGCCTGCGTGTCGAACAGATAGATGGCGCCGTTGTTGGTCGGGAGGTCGCGCGAGTACGCCACCCACCGGCTGTCCGGCGACCAGCTCACCTCGATGCCCTCGCGCTGGCCGTGGAGCCATTGGCGGCCGGTATCGACGACGGCGAGCGCGCCGCTGGCGACGTCCAGGATGCGGATCACCTGCGCGTTGTCCAGGAAGGCTATTCTCTTGCTATCGGGCGACCAGAACGGCATGTAGCGGTAGCCGGCGCCGAGCGACGTCAGGGCGCGCTCTTCACCGGTCCCGTCGGCGGGCCGGACGTTCAGCTCGTACTCGCCGGACTTGTCGCTCCAGTACGCGATCTGCGTTCCGTCGGGCGACCACGCCGGATAGCGCTCCGCCGCGCCGGACGTGCGGGTGAGCGGGAGCACCGGCCCGTTCTCGGCCGGGAGCGTGAAGATGTCGCCGCGCGCCTGCGCCACGGCGCGTTTCCCCTTGGGAGAGATCCCCATCCACTGGAGCAGGTTGGCCACGTTCTCGACGTGGGGGCGCAAGGCCGCGAGGTCCGTCACCACGGTGACGGCGACTTCGTGTTGCTGCTCGGTCGCGAGGTCCAGCAGATACAGGCGGCCACCTGCCTGGAACACGATGTCGTCGGGGCCGATGGCCGGCCAGGACGCGTCCACGTCGGTGAAATGCGTCAGTTGCGACATGGTGCCGCTGGCGAGGTCCAGCTTCCAGAGGTTGTGGCGGTTCTCGGGTCCGCGATCGGAGAGGAAGTACAGCACGTTGCCGTGCCACATCGGCTGCTCGTCGTTGGCGTCGTCGTTGCTCACGTTGCGCGCGTCGAGCGTACGGAGATCCATGATCCAGATGTCGGGCGCCAGGCCGCCGCGGTAGCGCTTCCAAGTGCGGGTGCTGCGGTCCTTGGGTGTGTAGGCCAGCTGCCGGCCGTCGGGCGACAGCGCGCCGAATTCCCCGTACGGGGCCGGGAGCTTCTCGGGCAGACCGCCCCCGACGTCCACGAGATAGAGCTGCCGGAACCGCTGGCTCCCGCTCGCGCGGGAAGACGCGAACAGCAACCGCTTGCCGTCGGGGCTCCAGTCGAGCAGCCGGTCGTTGCCGGGGTGGTAGGTCACCCGTTGCACGGTCCCGCCCATGGCCGGCACGGTGTACACGTCCGTGTTGCCGTCGTAGTTGCCGCTGAATGCGATGCGGGAGCCGTCTGGCGAGAAACGGGGGAATTGCTCTTCGCCGGGCGGCGTGCTGAGGCGGCTGGCGGTGCCGCCCGTTTTCGGAACGATCCAAATGTCGCCGGCGTAGACGAACGCGATGTGCGTGCGCGAGACGTCGGGATAGCGGAACATGCGGGCGTTCACCTGGGCCGTCGCGGTGGTTGCGCTGGCGCAGAGCAGGAGGGCTACGGGGGTGAGCTTCCGGAGCATGACGGGCCTTCCGAGGGTTATCTGAAGCGCAGTTACGAGACGGAGAATCTCCCCTCCCGGTCCACCCGTGTCAAAGCGAGCTGGCGCGTGGTCGCTCTCAGCGACATCAGCCGAGCCGTCGCTCTCAGCGACGAAACACCGGAGACGCCGCGCGGCCTCGCGGCCCGGGGGGCGAGCCTTGCGACTCAGCACGGGAATTGCGATGCTAGTGTCAGGTATGCGGATGCCCTTGGTGAGTCTCGCTCTGGTACTGGCGTGCGCGCGCCCGGCGGCGGAAACGCCGGCGCCCGCCGCGTCCGGTCCCGTCATTGCGCAGCTAGATCCCACGAGCGGCCGGCCGGGCACCACAATCACGATCATCGGTAGAGGGTTTGCCGACACCGGGAACGTGGTCAGGTTTGGCGAGATCCGGATATCGGGAGTACCGTCTACGCTCGATGGAACGCGCATCGTGTTCTCGTCGCCGACTGAGGCACCTAGCTCCGGCGAGGTCCCTCCTCGGCCAGTCACCGTAGGAGTCTACGACGTGACCATCACGACGCCGGCCGGCACGAGCACCCCCGTCCAATTCACCGTCACCTCACCGTGGGGCAACTGATGCGCGGTGTTCTCGTTGGGATGTTCGCGTTGATGGCGCTGGCGCCCGCAGCCCTCGCCCAGCGCGGGGAAGAGCGAGACGACAACCCACGCCTCCGAATGGAAGACTTCTATTGGCGTCGGGCCTTTCCATTCGATCGGATTCCCGAGGGCGCGTTGCAGCGGGCGCGCGCCCAGGTGCGGGGCATCAGCCTGAGCCTCTTCTCAGCAGCAGCACCGCCTCCCATCGGTGGGACCCAATGGCAGGCGCTCGGACCCACCAGCATCCCGATCAACGGCACCTCCATCGGACGCATCGCGACCGTAGCGGTGGATCCCACGAACTCCAACATCGTCTATGTCGGCGGCGCCCAGGGGGGGGTGTGGAAGACCGTCGATGGCGGTGCCAACTGGGTTCCGCTCACGGACAAGGAGTGCGCGCTCGCGATGGGGTCGATC
>CAYWNR010000258.1:0-5770 GCA_964459705.1 uncultured Gemmatimonadaceae bacterium
GTGACGTAGTTCCACGCCCACTGCACGAACACGAGCAACCGTGTCTCGAAGTCCACCAGGTACATCAGGTGCACGAACAGCCATAGCAGCCACGCCGGGTAGCCCGAGAACCGGATCCACCCGAAGTTCGCCACGGCGGCGGCGCGGCCGATCGTGGCCAGCTCGCCCTTGTTGAGGTAGTGGAACGGTTTCACCGGCCGTCCACTGAGCCGCGCCCGGATCACCCGGGCCGCATGGCGTCCCTGCTGCTGGGCCACCGGGGCGACTCCGGGGAGCGGACCCTCCGTCTGATGCTTGAAGCTCGCGAGATCCCCGATCACGAGCAGCTCGGGATGCCCCGGAACCGTCAAATCGGGTTGGACCTCGATCCGGCCCATGCGGTCGACCCCCACGCCGGCTGCGTCGGCGAGCCGCCGCCCTAGCGGGTTGGCGCGGACCCCAGCCGCCCAAAGCACCGTCCTCGAGGCGATGTGGTCTTCGACGTTCCCCGCCTTCACGTCGATGCCGCGCTCCGACACCGCCTGCAGGCGGGTGTTCAGCCGTACCGTGACACCGAGCCACTCGAGTGACCGTTCGGCCTTGCGCGAGAGCGCGGCGGGATACGCGGGCAGCACGCGATCGGCGGCATCGAGCAAGAGGACCTTGGCCTGCGCCGTATCGATGGCACGGAACTCATCGCGCAGCGTTCGCCGCGCAATCTCGGCAATCGCCCCCGCCAACTCGACACCAGTCGGACCGGCGCCGACCACCGCGAAGGTGAGCCACCCGTCGCGGAGCGCCGCATCCTCCTCCCGCTCGGCCGTCTCGAACGCCTCATAGATCCGACGCCGCACCGCCGTGGCATCCTCGATGGTCTTGAGACCGGGCGCGTAGCGGACCCAGTCATCGTGTCCGAAGTAGGTTGTCATCGCTCCCGGCGACACGACGAGCGTGTCGTACGGCAACTCGCCATCCACGAGCAGCACTCGGCGGCCCTCGAGGTCGAAGCCGGTCACCTCGTCCATCAGCACGCGCGTGTTCCGCTGGCGGCGGAGAATCCACCGCAGCGCTGATGAGATGTCCGCCGGTGAGAGCCCGCCCGTCGCGACCTGATAGAGGAGCGGCTGGAACACGTGGAAGTTCCGCCGATCGACCAGCGTCACGTCCACCGGCGCACGTCGGAGCGCCCGGCCTGTGGCTAGCCCACCGAATCCCCCACCGACGATCACGACACGATGACGCATGGAAAGAGAATAATACTCATCCCCTTTCTCCCCCAGCGCGCGGGATCGACGGGGTCCGCTCTCCCCCACCCACCTCCACGGGATAGCGGGATGCGGTCATTCCGTGGATCCCGCCATCCCTTGCGCAACCTCCCAGCCACGCTGACCATTGCTCCATGGAACTCCCCCGGCAGCCAGACATCGAAGCGCGCGACTTGGAGGTCGTGCCGGTCGAGCGGTCGGAGACGATTCCGGCCCGCTGGTACACCGATCCGCGTTTCGAGGCCTTCGAGCGGGATGCCGTGTTCGCCCGCACCTGGCAGCACGTGGGCCACGTCAGCCAGATCCCGAAGGTGGGCGACCACCTGGTCGGGAGGGTGGGGCGGCGACCCGTCCTGGTCGTCCGCGGCGGCGACGGAGAGGTCCGCGCCTTCTACAACGTCTGCCGGCACCGCGGCGGTCCGTTGGCGCTCAAGGACGGGCACGCCCACATGCTGCAATGTCGCTATCATGGGTGGACGTACAAGCTCGACGGCTCGCTTCGGGGTGTGCCGCATTTCAACCGGACCGAACTGTTCGACAAGAAGGATTTCGGCCTGACGCCGGTGGCGCTGGCGGAATGGCAAGGGCTGCTGTTCGTCCACGCGGAGCCGCAGCCCGAGCCGCTCGAGCGTTTCCTCGCCGGGATTGCGGAACGCATGAGCCCGATCCGGTTCCACGACTACCGGTTCGTTCGACGCGTGGACTACGAGGCGCGGTGCAACTGGAAGGTGTACGTGGACAACTACCTCGAAGGGTATCACGTGCCGCACGTACACCCCGAGCTGTGCAGCCTGTACGACTTCCAGGAATACCGTACCGAACTCTACGATTCGTACTCGCTGCAGGTGGGCCCGTTGTCGGGAAAGGACACGCCGTACGGCGTGTCGTCCGGAGAGGCACTCTATTATTTCGTCTTTCCGAACTTCATGCTGAACATCCTCCCCGGACGCCTGCAGACGAACCTCGTCCTCCCCGCTGGGCAAGAGCGGTGTCGCATCGTGTTCCGGTACTACTACGCCGATATCGACAGTGACGCAGCGAAGCGGGTGATTCAGGATGACCTCGAGTTCTCGGACGCGGTGCAGGCCGAGGATATCGAGATCTGCGAACGGGTCCAAGAAGGACTGGAGTCCGGGATCTACGATCGCGGGCGGTTCTCCGCCGACATGGAGACTGCGGTCCACCACTTCCAGTCGCTGTTGAAGCAAGCGTTCGGGCGGCAGCGTTCCTCGTGACCGACCACGCAGATCTCGTGGCCATCGTCCGCCCGCCGACCGAGGCGTTGGCGCGCTGCGAGCTGACCCATCTCGAGCGCGAGCCTATCGACGCCGACCTCGCGCTGGCGCAACACGCCGGATACGCCTCGGCCTTGCGCGCCCTCGACGTCACCGTCGTCGTGCTCCCGCCGGAACCGGAGCTGCCGGACGCGGTGTTCGTGGAAGACGTCGCGGTCGTGCTCGACGAGCTGGCGGTGATCACCAATCCCGGTGCCGTGTCGCGCCGGCCCGAGGCCGCGTCGGTCGCCGAAGCGCTGGCTCCCTATCGGCCGCTGGAGTGGATGACGGCGCCAGCAACGCTCGACGGCGGTGACGTGCTGCGGGTCGATCGCGCGCTGTACGTCGGTCGCTCCAGCCGAACGAACGACGCGGGTATCGACCAGCTGCGGACGTTGGTCGAGCCGCACGGGTATGCCGTCCACGTCGTTCCGGTCGAGGCGTGCCTCCATCTCAAGTCGGCGTGCTCGCATCTCGGCGGCGGCACGATGCTGGTCAACGCGTCATGGGTGGACCCAACGGCGTTCGGAGCGCGGCAGATCGTCGAGGTTGATCTGGCCGAGCCGCGGGCCGCCAATACGTTTCCCGTGAACGACACGCTCGTGATGTCGGACCGCTACCCGCGCACTCGGAAGCGTATCGAGGGGCTGGGCTATCGCATCCGCACGGTTGCGCTCTCGGAGTTGCACAGGGCCGAGGCTGCTGGGAGTTGTCTGAGTTTGGTGTTTCGGGGAGGCGGGCGGGTGAGCACTTAGGCTGCTCGGCGGTTTGACCGGTTACGCGAATCCAGACTCGCGACTGTTATAGCCTGGGAGTCGGTCGGGGCACCGCGGCATCCGACTGGCTCGGTCGCCGGGTGCTCACTCCATCGATCGCTGCCTGGATCATCTTCACGCGGGCCTCGGCTTCGGCCGGGGTCATGTCGCGGCCCAACTTGTGGTCGCCATCGTCATAGTCGAACCAGACCCGCGCGCGCCCGTTGCCGGCGTCCACCGCGCGGAGGTTGCGAACCTTGGCCAGGTCGTACTCCATGAGCGCGCGGAAGGGCCCGAGCTGCGCGACGTGGATCAACCGGCCGTCGGCGATGCGCGCGGACTGCCGGTAGAACAGCAGCACAATCGTCACGGCAAACAGCACGACCGCCCCCACCGACAACCCCACCACCCAGAGCCCTTTGAGGAGGACGATCACCCGATCGAACCACGTGTGGACTTCGCGGCTGTGCCAGTAGGTGATCTGTTCCCAGGCCATGCTCGTGACGACCAGGAAGGCGAGGCCGGCCCCGAGCCCTGGGATCCAGGTGCGGCGCGATGCGAGCGGAAGGGGACGGCCGCCGCCGGCGTCGGCGAATGACAGGCGGACCCGATCGGCACCGGAGAGACGACGGAGCGACGTGGAGGTACGCATCCCAACAATGAAGATGCGGCAGGCCGTGCCGGGGCGAAAGTGCGCCAGCCGCGTGCGGTCGGAAACTGCCACCAGTGGGGTCAAGGCGTCGGTCCGGACGACCACGTCGAGTTCGAGCGCCCGCGCACGCCTCGACCACGCGGGCCACTGCGGTCCGGACGCCTCGACTGGATCCCCTTGCGAGACACACAGACCAATACTACAATTTGACTATAGACAACCTGTCTAGAGGAACGGGTGCCATGGAGCATGCGGTGACTTACCTCCCCTTGAAGCCGGATGTGTTCTTGATCCTCATGGCGCTGTCGGATGGGGACAGCTATGGCTATGCGCTGATGCAACGGGTGGCCGAGCTCTCGAATGGGGAGATGAACCTGCAGGCGGGAGCGCTGTACCGCCGACTGCGATGGCTGCTGGAAGAGGAACTGATCGAGGAACGCGACGAGCGCTCCGTGGAAAGCACGGATGAGCGGCGGCGCTACTACGCGTTGACGCCGTTGGGGCGAGCAGTCGTGCGTGCGGAAGCGACGCGGATGCGCGACCTCACGCGCACGGCAGCCGCCCGGCGGTTGATTCCTGAGGGAGGACGGCGTTGACGCGGGCCGGCCTGTACCGGTGGCTGGTACGCCGGATCCTGCCAGCGTCGTTCCGCACCCGATTCGGTGAGGAGATGGCGCGCGCGTACGAAGACACGCTGCGCGCGAAGCGAGGAGCGACCGTACAGCGGCAGCGCGCCGCCGGCTATGCAGACCTTCTCATCACCGCCGGGGCGGAGTGGTGGCGGCTGCGGGCCGAGGGGCGCCGCGCGCCCCAGGCGAATGAGCGCCGCAAAGACAAGGGGAGCTTCATGGGCGTTCTGTGGCAGGACTTTCGGTTTGCGATCAGGACCTGGCGTAAGTCTCCGCGATTTGCGATTCCAGCAGTCATCATCCTGAGCCTCGGCTTAGGCGCGACGACCACGCTGTACACCGTGGTGCGGCATGTCCTCTGGAATCCGCTTCCCGTCCCCGCGCCGGAACGCCTGTACCTGTTGCAGGAAGTTTCCGAGCAGGGCAGCCCGATGCTCGTGTCGTACCCGAACTTCGACGACTGGCGCAACCGGGCACATTGGTTCGATGGACTCGCCGCCCTCACGGGGCCGGGCACTACCCCTGCGCAAGTCGGCACCGACGCCTTTCGCGCCTCCATCGTCTCGGTGTCCCGGGAGTTCTTCACCGTGCTCGGCATTCGGCCGCTGGTCGGGCGCACGATCCGGCCCGCGGAGAACGAGCCAGGCGGGCCCCAGGTGGCCGTGGTAAGTGAGCGGTTATGGCGCGAGCGACTCGGAGAGCGCACCGATCTGACGGACGCGCAACTGACGCTCGTGACCGTGAGCGACGCACCGTTTCAGGTGGTGGGCGTCATCCCGGACCGATACCGCGCCGTCGTGCCAGCTGACATCCTGCTCGCAACCGAGGATTCGCCGGTACGGATCCGCGGGGCCGGCAACTACCGGGTGATCGGGCGCTTGAAGGCCGGGGCCTCACTGGAGTCGGCGCGCGCTGAGATGAACAGCATCGCTCGCGCCCTGAAGGTCGAGTACGGGGATGCCGAGCTGGCGAACAGCGTGGCCGTGACACCGCTGCGCGACGAGTTGATCGGGAGCGCCCGCGACCCGCTCTTGGTCTTGCTGATAGGGGCGGGCGTGCTGCTGGTCGTGGCCTGTCTCAACGTGGGCCTCATGCTCCTCGCGCGGGCCACGACGCGCGCCCAGGAAGTGGCCGTACGCACGGCGCTGGGCGCGAGCCGGATACGGGTGGTCCGTCAGATCGTGACGGAGAACGCGCTGCTCGCCCTCGCGTCGGC
>CAYWNR010000259.1:0-5759 GCA_964459705.1 uncultured Gemmatimonadaceae bacterium
CCTAACCGCCCTCAACCGGAGTCGCATCCTCCGCGTCGTCGGTCACCTCGCGCACCATCGGTCGCGGCCGCCGATGCACGCGCAGCTCGAATACGTCCGGCCGAGCGTAGTGCCCGGCGACGTCGAGCTGCCACCGGGGGCCTGTGAGCTGTTCCGGTGCCACCTCCGCATAGAGGATGCCCTCCTGCTCGTGCAGGGGACCGGCGAGCACCTTGCCGTCCGGGTCCGCGATCAGACTGTCGCCGGGATTCAGCCACTCCGGCTGATCCTTCAGATACTCGGCCTTGAACGCCAGACGGTCGGGGATGTCACTTTGACGGACCGGGGAGCAGCAGCCGATCACGACCGCGCGACCTTCCTTGGCGATGTGGCGCACGGTGGATGTCCAGGGCTCGCCGCGATCCCAGGTCGGCGCGGCATAGACCTGTACGCCGCGTGCGTAGAGCGCGTAGCGAGCGAGGGGCATGTAGTTCTCCCAACAGATCAGACCACCCAGGCGGCCAAAGGGGAGATCGTACACATCCAGGTCGTCACCGTCGCCCTGTCCCCAGACGAGACGCTCGGCAGCCGTCGGGATGAGCTTCCGGTGGTGGCCGAGCACGCGTCCGTCGGGGCCGATGAACACCAGCGAGTTGTACAGCGTCGTGCCGCTCGCCTCGACGTTCCGCTCGTTCACGCCGATCACGACGGCGACCTTGGCCTCGCGCGCCGCGTCCGCGAGGCGATCGACGTCCGGACCCGGGATCGTGACGCTGTTCGCGAGCAGCTCCGCGTACAGCGCGCGCAGCAGCTGCGACTTTCCGGGTGGGATGTACCACGACCAGAGTGGATAGCAGGGAACGAACGCTTCGGGAAAGACCGCGAGCGCGGCGTCGTTGGTGCCGGCCTCGGCGATGAGCATACGGGCTTTCTCGACCGTGGCGCTCCGATCGAGGAACACAGGGCAGGCCTGCACGGCCGCGACGATCACGCTGCCTCCCGGGTCCGGTCATTCTGGGGTAGTGCGAGTGCGGCATGGAGCCCGATTCGATCCGGTCGCTCCGCCAGGCGCCAGGCGTCGAATCGCTGTTGCAGCAGACGTGGATCGGCGTGGGAGAAGTTGCTCACGAGGATGACCTTGCTGGGGTTGCGTCAAAGATGCGAGTCACCGGGACCACGCGCCAGCACGGAAAGCGGCCCGATTGGCGAATTGCGTTTCCCGAGTTGCGGTTGCGAACATCCCAGCCTCGGCGTCGAGCAGGCGGCCGACGCGGATGGCGGTGACCTGGGCGGCGGCGGCCGTCGATGTCAGCAGCAGTGCGGCGGAGAGCAGCGGGCGAGCGAGGAGCGAGCAGGCGCGGCGCATCGGTACATCCTCGTGGAGGTCATAAGGGTCGGGCGCGATTCCCCGCGGGAGCACGCATAACGTACCCGTCGTGGCGGCCTCCTCAAGGTGGAGGTCGCCGCCCGGTGTGAGGCGAGGTAGGCCGACGGCTACCGTGGGGGCCGGTCGCTGTTGGCGATGTCCAGCAGAAGGCGCCAGGTACCCGCCTCGCGCGTCCAGACTCCCACGAACTTCCCAACGTCGTCCACGGTCGGGTCGAGCGAGTCGGGCAGGAAGCGGAACGTCCCGGTCACGACCGCGAGATCGCCCGACTCCGCCACCCGGATTGAGAGCGGCTCGAACGTGTGCACGAAGCGCGGCAGCCGATCCGCGAGCGTCCGGAAGAAGGCGGCAATCGAGTCCCGCCCCCGGATTGGCGGCGCGCCGGGCAGCAGCTCCTGCGCGCCCTTGGCATAGACGGCCATCATGTCGTCAAACCGGCGGTCGCGTGCCGCCGAGAGCCAGGCGCTGTCGAGCGCGCGAATCCGGTTTGCCTCGGCGGCCTGATCGACGGGGGCGGCACGGGCGCAGCCGAATGCCAGGCACGCCACAGCGAGGCTCGCGCGTCGCGTGATGAGACAGGATGTGGCGGTCGTCGCCGGCGTGATTCGGGGATTGGCCCGGACGGGGTCGAGCGGGGTCATCGCTATGGGCTCGGGAAGCGCGCGACGGGCGCTCCCGTGCTGTCGTAGAACGTGAGGTTCCCGGTCCCCTTGAGATAGAGAACCGCGGCGCCGCGGGCGTTCGGGCCATGCAATGCGAACCCACCCCCGCCGTGCGCGAATTGCGCGGCGCCCAGTCGCACCACACCCGCGGAGTCGCGGATGAACAGCCCCGTCTCGTCCACATTGTGGACCAATTCGAGGCGCACCACGCCGTCCGCGTCAACGATCTCCACGCGTCGCGCCCGGACCACGTCCGGCACGTCCTGCGTGGACGGAGAGCGCCGCGCGAAGGCCCCCACCAACAGCGGGAGGGCAAGCACGATGAGCAGGAGGTTGCGGCGCTCGAGGCGCCGGACGCGCTGTTCCAGGGGGAGGTTCACGGTGTGCTCCAGGCAGAGCCAGTGGACAACGGATGTTGCGTTCGCCCGAACGTGCGTGGCGAGGCCGGCGGCCGCAAATGGCGCCACCGAGCCCGCCATCGGATCTTGGGCGACGTCCAACTAGTTTCCGGCTCATCCGTCCCCACCACGCCAGGCCCGTCATGACGCCACTCGTCTCGCCATTTCCCGATCTCGCTCCCGGGCGCCGCCGGTTGGTGGGACTGTGGCTGGCCGTCTGGGCGGCGATGCTCGTGCTCATCGTCGTCATCGGGGGTGTCACGCGGCTCACGGAGTCCGGACTCTCTATTACCGAGTGGAAGCCCGTCACGGGCATCCTGCCGCCGCTCAGCGCGCGGGCGTGGAACGACGCGTTTCGCGAGTACCAGCAGATTCCTGAATACCAGCAGTTGAAACGGGGCATGACACTCCCTGAGTTCAAGCGCATCTACTTCTGGGAGTATCTCCACCGCCTGTGGGCGCGCCTCGTGGGGTTCGCGTTCGCGGTACCACTCGTCGTGTTCCTCGTGCGCGGTGGCCTGACCCCGCGACTCACGCGACGGTTGGTGGGGCTGTTGCTGCTCACCGGTGCACAGGGCGCGCTCGGCTGGTTCATGGTCGAGAGCGGACTGTCGGTACGCACGGACGTGAGCCAGTATCGCCTGGCCGCGCATCTCGGGCTCGCGTTGGTCATTTACATGGCGACCGTGTGGACGGCGGCCGATTTGCTCGGCGGGCCGGCGGGCCGGCGGGCCGGCCGGCTGGCCGGTGGGCGGATAGGCAGTCAGGCGGTCAGGCGGTCAGACGATCCGGCTGGTGGACGCATGCTCCTGTTGCGACGAGCGGCGGGGGCGCTGACACTCATGGTCTTCATTACAGCGCTTGCGGGCGCATTCGTGGCCGGGCTGGACGCCGGCCGCATCTTCAACACCTTCCCGCTCATGGGTGGACGACTCGTGCCCCCCGGCTACTTCGCCTTGTCGCCGTGGTGGCGGAATGTGTTCGAGAACGCGCCCGCCGTGCAGTTCGACCACCGGCTGCTGGCTACGGTGTCGCTGCTGGGCGCGCTCGGATTGTGGGTCTGGGGACTGCGGGCGCAGCTCACCGGTCGTGCCCGGCTGATGCTGCTCCTGCTCCCGCTGGTCGCCCTAGTGCAGGTCAGCCTCGGCATCGCGACCCTACTACTCGTGGTTCCCATTCTCGTGGCCGCGGTGCACCAGACCGGAGCGGTCCTGTTGCTCACCGTGAGCTTGCTCTTCTATCACGCGTTGCGGCGCTCGTCCGCCGCGACGCCTCAACCGGTCACACCATGACACACGACCATGCGCTGCAGGACCACTATCCGGCCGACTTCGCCCATTGCTACGGCTGCGGACGCCTGAACGAACACGGTCACCACATCCGGACGTTCGAGGACGGTGACTCGGCGGTCGCGACGTACACGCCGCGGCCCTTCCACATGGCGCTGCCGGGGTTCGTATACGGCGGGCTCATCGCCTCGCTCATCGACTGTCACAGTATCGGCACGGCGGCGATCGCCGCTATGCGGGCGGCCGGGCAAGAGGTCGGGGTGGACCCGTCCCCGCGGTTCGTGACCGCCGCGCTGCGGGTGGACTATCTCAAGCCGACGCCGCTCGGCGTCGAGCTGGAAGTGCGCGCTCGCGTCAAAGAGGGGGGTGGCCGAAAATACGTTGTCGAGGCGACCGTATCGGCCGGCGGTACGGTGACCGCACAAGGGGAAGTCGTAGCGGTCGCGATGCCGGAGACGATGGCGGCTGCGGGAAAGTAGGGGCGGGGCGCGTCAGCCCGGGTGGTGGAGCGCGATGACGACCGTGCCCTCGCTGTCCGGATGCGTGAGCAGCACGTTGATGTCGTTGGGGAATTCCACCCCCCACGCCACGGTTTCGCCCGCGATCGTCAGATCCACCGAATCCGCGCGCACTGCCCGCGAGCCAGAGAGGTCGAAGGTGTTCACCGCCTCACCCGGGTAGGTCACGGTCCCGGACATGGTGAAGGTCCCGCCCGCATCAAAGATGCACGTCCCCGTGGTGGTGCCAATGGTCCCGTGGTCGCTGAACGACGCGACGTTCCAGGTACCCACGAGCGTCTGCACGGAGTCGCTACATGCGACGGCCGCCACTTCAGCGGGTGTCAGGTGCGCGTGATCGGCCAATGGGACGGTGGTCACGGCGGAAAGCTGCGGTCGGTTCGCGTCAGCGGCAAGTAAACCCCGGACACACCGTGACAACGCCCGACGCCTTTGGTGGGAAAGGTCGCATGACTAGGGGAGCGCGACGACGGCGACGGCACCCTTGTGGTCATGTTTGACCGCGTACATGGCCTTATCGGCGCCTCGGACCGCGTCGTCAAGATCCTCGGGCGGCGTGTGATAGGCGACCGCACCGATGCTGAAGGTCACCGGCCAGCCACCAGCACTCATCGCTGCGCGAAGAGCGGCTCGGACGTTTTCGAGCGCGAGCCGCGCGCCGTCTGCCTGCGTTTCCGGAAGCAGCACGGCGAACTCGTCGCCCCCCATGCGGCCCGCGGTGTCGGCGCTGCGGAGATGCCGCCGGAGCGTAGTGCCGACCGCCGCCAAAAGCCGGTCACCCTCCATGTGGCCCGCCGAGTCGTTCACGGTCTTGAAGTTGTCGGCGTCCAGATAGGCGATCGCAAACGGCCGGTCGTAGCGTCGCGCGCGCTGTAGCTCTGTGCGGGCGATGTCCAGGAACGCGGTCGAACGCAACAGGCCCGTCAGTGGGTCGAGGCGGGCGGCGGTTCGTTCACGCTCGAGCGCCTCCCGCAGCCCGGCCGTCAGCAACCCTACGGTAAGGAAGACGCCGATCCGCAGCGCCGTATTCCAGTACGGGATCCACGGTGCCGGCAACGGTCCGTTCGGGCTGGCGCTCGCCGCGAACCAGACCGCGCCGGCGAGCAGCGACAGCAGGACGGCGGCGCGCCGTGGCGCGTACCAGGCGACGAGCGCGATCGGTGCCAGATAAAAGACCGAGAAGGTCGCGTCACTGCTGATCCGCGCGTTGAGAAGGCCAATTGCCGTAATGGCGGCGACCCCTGTGGAGACCACCACTGTTGGCGCGCGGTCGCGAAATAGGCGGTCGAGATTCTTAAACATCGGTGCGGAAAGCTGGGGGAACTGGGCGTCGCGCGCAACGCGGACGGGAGGGGCTACGGGCGAGGCGACCCCACCGTTGGACCACCGCGGAACATGCGAGCCAACCAGTCGTCCGGATGGCTGTGCTGCATCGAGGGAGCTACGCCTGGAGCCCGAACCGGGCGCTGGACCTCACGCTCAGGTGAACGCGCCCGGCGAACAGGACGCCGCCGTGGCGCTTCCGC
>CAYWNR010000260.1:0-5751 GCA_964459705.1 uncultured Gemmatimonadaceae bacterium
CCCGACCTCTTCCACGCGGTGGACATCCAGGTCCCGCTGCTCGACATGCTGCGCTTCGAGCAGATCGACGCGGGCGCCTCCTGGGTCGGTGAGTACGGGAGCGTCTCCAACCCGGACGAGCGCACCTTCCTCGCGTCCATCTCGCCGTACCAGAACCTCAAGCGGGGCGTGACGTACCCGGAACCGTTGATCTGGACCACGACCAAGGACGACCGTGTGGGTCCGCAGCATGCGCGCAAGTTCGCGGCGAAGATGGCGCTCTACGGTGATCCGTACCTTTTCTACGAAGTGACGGAAGGCGGCCACGGCTCGGGCGCCAACCTGAAGGAGTCGGCGCACACGACCGCGCTCGAGTTCACGTACTTCACACGGCAGCTGATGGGAGGGTGACCGCGGCCTCCGGCACGGAACATGACACCGCCGCACGCTACCATCCGGAAGCCGCACGATTGCCTCGCCCTCGGCTTTGCGCTGCGAGCCGGTTGTAAGAGATGAGCAGGGCGTACCTGGCGTATCTGCGGTTGCAGGATACGCGCCCCTACGCCAAGTTGCCTCCGATCCGCCGACGACTGCGAACCACCCCAACGCACAGGACGCGCATGAAACGCGCATGGCCTCTTCTCGTACTGGGCACGGTGGCGCTACTCGTCCCCGGCGCGCGCACGGTGAGCGCCCAGACCGTCGATACCATCTTCTTTCACGGGCTGCGCTACCGGCTGGTCGGTCCCGCTCGCGGCGGCCGCGTGACCACGGTGACCGGCGTGCCCTCGGCGCCACGCACGTTTTACATGGGCGTGGCGAGCGGTGGGCTGTTCCGCACCGTGAACGGCGGCGAGACGTGGGAGCCGCTCACGGACGGCAAGGTGCCGGTCGGTTCGAGCGGGCGCGTGGAAGTCGCGCCGTCGAATCCCAACGTCATTTACTACGGCACCGGCTCGGACGCGGTGCGCAGCAACGTGTCCACCGGCCGCGGCATCTACCGGTCGACCGACGCCGGCACGACGTGGTCGTTCATCGGCCTCTACCATGCCGGCCAGATCGGGGCGATTCGGATCCACCCCACCAATCCCGACATCGCCTGGGTGGCGGCCTACGGCGACATCTTCAAGCCCAACGCCGAGCGTGGGGTCTTCAAGACGACCGACGGCGGCGGGACCTGGCGCAAGGTCCTCTTCCTCTCCGACAGCACCGGTGCCACCGACGTCGAGCTCCAGCCCGGAAACCCGGACGTGGTGTTCGCCTGGATGGCGCGTCTCGAGCGCAAGCCGTGGACCATCATCAGCGGCTCGTCCGAGGGTGGTCTCTACAAGAGCACCGATGGCGGCGACACCTGGACGAAGGTCACTAGTGGATTACCCAGCGGTCTCATCGGGAAAGGCAATATCGCCGTCACCGCGGCCAAGCCGAACCGGCTGTATGCCCTGATCGAGGCGAAGCCCGGCGGGGGCGTATATCGCTCCGACGACGCGGGCGCGTCCTGGACGCGCGTCGACTCCACCGGGGCCATCATGCAGCGTCCGTTCTACTACACCGTCCTCGTGGCCGATCCGACGAATGCCGACGTCGTCTACGGCGGCGCGGAGCAGTTCTTCAAGTCCACGGACGGCGGCAGGACGTTCACGCGCGTCAGCCTGCCCCACGGCGACAATCACGATCTGTGGATCAATCCGACCGACGGCGACGTCATGGTGCAGGCCAACGATGGCGGGGCGGTCGTGACTTACGACGGCGGCAAAACGTGGTCGAGCGAGATGAATCAGCCGACCGCGGAGATCTACGGCGTGTGGACCGACGACCGATTCCCCTACAACCTCTACGGCGCGCAGCAGGACAACAACACGATCATCATCTCGAGCGCCGCCCGCCCGGACGACCCGATGGCGTGGCGTGACGGTCCCGGCTGCGAGACCGGGCCGATCATGCCGAAGCCGGACGACCCGGACATCGTCTACGGCTCGTGCAAAGGCCAGTTCGAGGTCATGAGCCTGCGCACCGGCCTAACCAAACGATACTGGGTCGGCGCCCAATCGCTGTACGGCATGGAACCGCGCAACCTGATCTACCGCTTCCAGCGCGTCTCGCCCATGGAGACGTCGCCCCATGATCCGCACGTGCTGTATTACGGCTCGCAATACGTGCATCGCACGCGCGACCTGGGCGAGCATTGGGAGCGCATCAGCCCGGATCTGACCGCGCATCCGCCGTGCTGCCAGGGCATCAGCGGTCAGCCCATCACCCGCGACATGACGGGCGAGGAGATCTACAGCACCCTGTATGCGATCCGGGAGTCGCCGCACGAGCCGGGCGTGATCTGGACGGGCGCCAACGACGGGCCCTTCTACCTCACGCGCGACGACGGCAAGACGTGGATGAACGTCACGCCGAAGGATCTGCCGCCCGGCGGCCGCGTGCAGTACATCGAGGTCTCCCCGCATCGACGCGGCGTCGCCTATTACGCGGTCTACCGCTACCTGCTCGGCGACTACCAGCCGTACATCTACCGGACGGAGGACTACGGGACCACCTGGACGCGGCTCACCGACGGGAGCAACGGCATTCCGAACGATGTGCCGACCCGCGTGGTGCGGGAAGACCCGAATCGGGCCGGGCTCCTCTACGCCGGCACCGAGTTCGGTATGTACGTCTCGTTCGACGACGGCGCGCACTGGCAGCCGTTCCAAATGAATCTCCCCGTCGTTCCGATCACCGATATCAAGATCAAGAACCGAGACTTGGTGGTGACCACCCAAGGCCGCGCCTTCTGGATCCTGGATGACGTGTCCGCGGTCGAGCAGCTCGCACCGACCCTGGCGACGTCGCAGCCCACGGTCTTCGCGCCGCGGGACGGGTATCGGACGCCCACCCGTCCGGACCTGTACGCGCCGGGCATCTCCTACTTCCTGCCGTCCGATTCGGTGGGCCGCGTCACGATCGAGATCCTGGACGCGCGAGACAGCGTCATCAACACGTATGCGAGCGCGGCCGACGCCGGACGAGAGCGATCGGCCAATCCGTTCGGGCGCGGGCTCACCACGCGCCCGACGTCACGCCGGGGGATGAACCGCTTCGTCTGGGACGGGCGCAGCGCGGGCGCGGTGGACACGCTGGGCCACGCGACGCCGCGCGGTCCGCTGGCACTGCCGGGGCGCTATCGGGCGCGCGTCACCATCGGCACGGCCACGAAGACGGTTCCCATCCAGCTGCGGATGGATCCGCGGTTCGCTGCGGACGACGTCACGCTCGGCGACCTCGAGCGCCTCTACGCGCACAACCTGCGCGTGCGCGCGCTCGAAACCTCCGTGAACGGCATGGCCGCGCGCGTACGGGACGCGCAGGCACGGTTGAAGAATGCCACGGGAGCCGCGGCCGACACGCTGGCGCGGGTGAACGCGATCGCGGACAAGCTGTTCGTGCGCCCGCCCGTGCGGTACGGTCAGCCCGGCCTGCTGGATCAGGTCGAGTACCTCGCCGGTCTCACGTTCAGCGCCAACCAGAGAATCGGGCAGGATGCGCTCGACCGCTACCAGCAACTGGCGCGCGAGGCGGACGCACTCGGCGCGGAGCTGCGGCAGGCATTGTGACGGTTCGCCCGAGGCGCGCATACCGCGAGCCTCAGCGGGTTGCTGAACCTCCACCGCGGTTGCAGAGTACTGCGGTGCAGGCACCGTGATGAGTCTGAACCGCGCATCGCGGCGTGAGTGGAGGCGGGGCGGAAGGCGGTAGGCGTTGAGCGCGATCCGGCTTCTGTGGCGGTTTCCGATCATCGTCCTTCTTTCGGTGCCGGCAGCGGTGCTGGCCCAGGCTCAGCCTGACTCGCTCCTCCCGAACCCCGCACTGGCTCCGCCCAGTGCGGCGACGTCGCAGGCTCCGCCCGTCGTCGATTCCATGGCGATCGTGACGTTCGACATCTTCCCGCCCGACCAAGCCCGCGCGAACCCGTTCGGCCGCCTCGTGAACGCGTTGCACGTGCGGACGCGCGCCTGGGTGGTGCGCAACGAGCTGCTCGTTCATGTCGGCGATACGCTACGAGTGGGCCAGCTCGAGGAAACGGAGCGGAATCTCCGCCGCCTCGGACTCTTCTTCAGGGTTGTGATCGATACCGTGCGTGATGGAGACCGCCTCGTCGTGGAGGTGGTGACGTCGGACGGGTGGACCACGAACGGCGACGTGGGATTCAGCAGCACCCGGGCACCTTCACGTGGCACGCCGGCCTGACGGACCGCAACCTGCTTGGCACCGGCAACGTGGTCGGACTCTCCTTTCGCCATGACGTGGATCGCCGTGCGTGGCGTCCCGTGGTCCGCATCAACCGCCCCTTGGGAACGCGGGCGGTGATGAGTGGCTACTATGACGACCTGAGCGACGGACGCGCCGGCGCCTGGACTGCCGACGTGCCGTTTCTTTCCCTAGGGCAACGGTGGGCGGGAGGACTCTCGGGAGAAGCAGCCGGTCGCCGCGTGCTGCGCTTCCGCGACGGCGTCCAACGTGACAGTCTCTGGAGGCGCGCCCTGGTCCAGCGAGCATCCGTGGGCTGGGCGCCGCTGGCGGGGCCGGCCGGCTATGTCCGGGTCGGCGTGTCCGGCCAAGTTCGTCGGGAGCAGTACCTCGCCATCGCCGACACCGCACTCGGCATTCCCGACAGCGTCACCGCGGCGGCGGGCCCCTACGTCGACGCGTTCCGCCCGCGCTACATCGAGGTGACCCACTACAATGGCTTTGCGCGCGAGGAGGACATCGATCTCGGCGCGCGGGTGATGCTCAGCATCGTGGCGGCGCCGGCGGCATGGGGCTATTCGCGTGACGGGGTGGGGACCGCCCTGAACGCCCAGATCGGCGCCGGCCTACCGGTAGCGTTTACGCGTCTCCAGGTCGGTCTGTCGGGTCTGTTCACGTCGGCTGGCCTGGATTCCGGTCAGGTGCGCGCCGGCCTCACGCTCGCCTCGCGCCTGCTCCCCAGACAGGCGACGATCGTCTACCTCCAAGCGGGAGCGCAGGAACGCCAGGCGCCGGGCGCCGAGTTCGATCTGGGGCATGGTGTTGGGCCGCGTGGGTTCGGACCGCATGCGTTCACGGGCGACCGCACCGTGTGGGGAATCGTCGAGCACCGCGTGTTCCTATGGGACGCCCTCCTCGGTCTGTTCGGGATCGGTATCGCCGGCTTCGTGGACTACGGTGGCGCATGGTATCGGGACGAGCCTCGGCGCGTGGGTGGCGACGCCGGTATCGGGTTGCGCCTCGGCATTGGCGCGCTCGCCACCGGCACCAATGTCTTCCGATTCGACCTCGCCAGCCGATTCGGAGCGGGATGGACCGGGAACCGCCTCGCGCTCAGCATCGGGCGAGCGTTTGCGTTCTAAGGAACCCGTCCGGAAGAGACTCGGCCTCCGCGCCTCCGCGCGCTCGTCGTCGGCCGGCCGAGCGGGAGGGGCATGAGAGTGCACAATGGAAGTTTGCTGAGTGCAGAGTGGGGCGGCAGCGCGCAGGAGTCCCGGGTTGAAACCCGGGCTCGGCCAAGGAACCGCGTCCTGAAGGACGCCTCCACCACAGGGAGCCCATTCGGGTGGGGCCTTTCCACTCCCCGGTCGTCTTGACGATCCAACCAGCTGCGCACGCCTCCCGCACCAACCGGTTGTACTCCCAACCGTCCCGTCAGCTCACCGCCTGCTTCACGAGCGCGCCGATCCTCGCCTCTTCGACGGCGGTCAGCTCCTTCAGCGCGAAGGTGGTCGGCCACATGGCGCCGTCGTCGAG
>CAYWNR010000261.1:0-5705 GCA_964459705.1 uncultured Gemmatimonadaceae bacterium
GCGGCGCGGCGGGAGATGGTGGACGGA
Organism: uncultured Gemmatimonadaceae bacterium; assembly: GCA_964459705.1. Lineage (GTDB taxonomy): Bacteria > Gemmatimonadota > Gemmatimonadetes > Gemmatimonadales > GWC2-71-9 > JAOTWJ01. The sequence continues at coordinate 28 of CAYWNR010000261.1, forward strand.
TGAGGGTGGGGACGCGGGTGGCGTTGGTGGCGAGCTTTCTCGGGTTGTTTGCCGGGGTGGGGCTCGCGCAGCATTCGATAAACCGGTATCGGCGAGCGTTGTTCTCCGCGCGGCCGCTCAAGCGACTGTCGGCACTCGGATACCTGAGTGCCCATCCGAGCGTGGAAACCGTGCGGCTCCTGCGCGACTACATCGCGTGGGAACAGCAGCCGATGCTACGACGCCGCGCCGAGGCGATTGCCGGGCGCATGGAATCGAAACTCGCCTGACGCGGGGGGGTGATGACCGGTGCTGGCAGTTGGTCGCTCGGTGAGCAGGACCATCACCGCATCACGGGGCACCTGAACGAGCTGCTCCGGGAGTCCAACGCGCGTTGCGCATTCCTCGTGGATCGCACGGGCCAGCTTCTCGCGAGCGCCGGGGAGCAGTTGCACTTCGATCCCACGGCGTTCGCGTCGTTGACCGCGGCGGACTTCAGCGCGAATGACCAGCTCGCCCAGATGATCGGTGAGCAGGAGTTCGCCTCGCTCTTCCACCAGGGCGAGAAGGAATCGATGTATCTCGCGGACATCGCGCGCCGCGTGATTCTGGTCGTTCTGTTCGACCAGCGGACGACGGTCGGACTGGTGCGCCTGCGGGTGAAGCAGACGGTCGCGGAACTCGTCAAGCTCTTCGACGAGATGTTCCGGCGCGCGGCACCCGGGCAGGACGCCGCACGGCCGCTCCTCGAGGGTGCGGACGACGAGATCGACAAGCTGTTTGGGGACTGACGGAGGGTCGGGCGCTTCATGTCGATGATCAACTACGCCTCGCGCGAGATCAACTGCAAGCTGGTCTATTACGGGCCTGGCCTCGGCGGGAAGACCACGAACCTCGAGCACATCTACGGGAAGGTGACTCCGGAGATGCGCGGCAAGATGGTGTCCCTGGCCACCGAAACCGAGCGGACCCTGTTCTTCGACTTCCTCCCGGTGGATCTCGGAACGGTGCGCGGATTCAAGACGCGATTCCATCTGTACACGGTGCCGGGCCAGGTGTACTACAACGCCTCGCGCAAGCTGATCCTGAAAGGGGTGGACGGGATCGTGTTCGTGGCGGACAGTCAGATCGAGCGGATGGAAGCGAATATCGAGTCCATGCAGAACCTGTACGACAACATGGCGCAGTACGGGTACGACCTGACGAAGATCCCCTTCGTGGTCCAGTACAACAAGCGGGATCTCCCCAACGCCGCTCCCATCAAGGACCTCCAGGGGGCCCTCAATCCCGGGTGGCCGGTCGAGGACCCGGCCAAGCAACGGGAATTCCCCGACCCATACCATCCCGGGGAGAAGCTGGTGTACGAGGTGGACGCCACCTGGGTGGAGCGGGCGCCCTATTTCGAGTCGGTCGCCGTGAGCGGTGACGGCGTGTTCGATACGCTCAAAGCCGTCGCGAAGCTGGTCCTGAAAACCCTGAGCTGAAGGCCCGGTGTGGTCTGGACCCTGCCGAACATTCTCACACTCGCGCGTATCCTGCTCGCGCCGGTCATCGCGCTCCTGCCCTTCATCCAGGGCTACGTCCCCAAGCTGGTCGCCTTCGTCGTGTTCCTGTTCGCGGCGATCTCGGATATCTATGACGGCAAGCTGGCCCGGTCCCGGCAGGAGATCACGGACCTGGGCAAGCTGCTGGATCCGTTCGCGGACAAGCTCCTCCTGCTCGCGACGCTGATCCCGATCTACTGGATCACGCACTACCGGATGCGCGAGTACGAGATTCCCTGGTGGGGTAGTCTCCCGCTCTGGGTGTTCATTTTGCTCGTGGGCCGTGAGGCGTTCATGACCGTGTTCCGCTGGTGGGCCAAGCGACGCGGGGTGGTCATTGCCGCCGGACGCGCGGGGAAATTCAAGACGATCGTCCAGGACGTGTTCATCGGCGCCACCATCCTGTGGTTCGCCTGGCGCGACCTTGCCACGGCGCGCGGGTGGCGGCGTGGTTGGGCCGGCGGACTTTGGGACCAGGTCCACGGCGCGGTCGTCGCCCTGACGCTCGGGATTGCCGTCGTGATCACGGTCTACTCGCTCGGCGTCTACCTCTATCGCTACCGTGCCCTCCTGCGGGGGGGTGTCTCTCCGGGGTCTGATGGACCTTGAGGTGGTGACGATCGGGACCGAGCTGGTGCTCGGTTACACGGTCGACACCAACGCACCCTATCTCGCCCGCGCGCTGGCCGCCGTCGGTGTGCGTGTCGTCCGTAAGACCTCGGTCCCCGACGACCCGGCCATCATCCGCGACGCCGTCGAGCGCGCCCTCGCCCGAACCCGGTTCGTCGTGACGACGGGTGGGTTGGGACCGACGCGCGATGATCTCACGATGCCTGTCGTAGCGAACCTGTTCGGCGCGTCGGTGGTGACCGACGACGCCTACCTCGCGCGGCTCGAGGACCGGTGGCGCCGCCTGGGCCGGAGTGGCACCATGCCAGAGGCCAATCGGACGCAGGCGCGGCTGCCGGAGGGGGCCGTGCCCCTGCCCAATCCCCGCGGGACGGCGCGCGGCCTCTGGCTCGAAGGCGGGCTCGGCACCGTGGTGCTCCTGCCTGGCGTGCCGCACGAGATGCGGAGCCTCACGGACGAAGAGCTGGTCCCCCGGCTCGCCACCCGGAGCGGGCCGAGTGGGGTGACGCGCTCGCGCGTCCTCCGGACGTGCGGTGCGGCGGAGTCCCAACTGGCGGACGAGCTCGGGCCGGTCGAGGAAGGACTCGCACCGGCGACGTTGGCATACCTCCCGTCCTTCGAGGGTGTGGATCTCCGCCTCACCGTGTGGAACCGCGCCCCGGACGCCGCCGACGCCGTGTTGGAGCGGGCGGCGCGGCAGCTGCGCGAGATCCTGGGGGAGCGGGTCTATGGCGAGGGCGATGCGGACCTCGCCGCGGTCGTACTGGCCCAGGCGCACGTCGCGAAGCTGCGCCTGGCCGTCGCCGAGTCCTGCACGGGTGGGCTGGTCGGCGGCCGACTCACGGCGGTCCCGGGCGCGTCCCGCGCGTTCGTCGGCGGGGTGATTGCGTACGCCGACGCGGTCAAGCTCCGGGAGCTCGGTGTGCCCGCCGCCACGCTGGCAACCGATGGCGCGGTGAGCGAGCGGGTCGTCGTGGCCATGGCGGACGGGGTCCGGGCGCGGTTTGGCGTGGAGGCGGCGCTGGCGGTGTCGGGGGTGGCGGGTCCCGACGGCGGGACGCCGGAGAAGCCGATTGGCACGGTATGGCTCTGTGCCGCGTGCGGTGGGAAGCGGCGGGCCGTGCGGATCGGCCTCCCCGGGGATCGGGCCGAGGTGCGAGCCCGAGCGGCCCAGGCCGGGCTCGACCTGTTGCGCCGCGTGCTACCGGGGTAAGGGCGTTAGATTCTTACGTTTGCCGTGGTGGTTCGGACTGCGATGACCAAACGATCGAGACGCATGAACCAGCAGCGCGAGCGCCCGGAGTTCTCCGACGCGTCCGAGGACACGACCCAGGAAGTCGCGGACCTCGTGCCGGAGCCCGAAGAGACGCCCCCGACGGATGAGGCCCTGGCTGCCGTCGAGCATCCGGCGGTGGCGGAGGTTGCGGAACTCACCGACCGCTACCTGCGACTCGCCGCCGACTACGACAACTTCCGGAAGCGGGCGGCGCGCGAGCGGGGTGACCTGCAGACGCGCGCGCAGGCCGACCTCACCCGCCGGCTGCTCGAGGTACTCGACGACCTGGGTCGGGTGGCGCACCTCGATCCGGGAACGTCGGCGACGGACGTGATCGCGGGCGTGGAGCTGGTCGAGCGGAAGCTGCTGCGCGAGCTCGTCTCGGCGGGGCTCGAGCCGGTGGCGGCACCGGACGTCCCGTTCGATCCTGAGTGCCACGAAGCGATCTCGACGATCCCGGCCGCCTCTGAGGCGGAGGACCACACGGTGGCGGCCGTCTTCCAGGTGGGCTACCGGTTCAACGGCACGTTGCTCCGACCGGCCAGAGTGCAGGTACGGATCTGGACGACGCCGGCGTCGCGCTGATATGGCGAAGTCGAAGGACTTCTATCAGGTCCTGGGGGTCCCCGAGAAGGCCGCGGCGGACGAGATCAAGAAGGCGTACCGGCGCCTCGCCAAGAAGTACCATCCCGACGCCAATCCGAACGATTCCACGGCCTCGGAACGTTTCAAAGAGATCTCCGAAGCGCACGCCGTGCTGAGCGATCCCGGCAAGCGAAAGCAGTACGATCTGATGCGCCGGTACGGCGCGTTCGCGCCGCGCGGTGGTGGGGGCGCGGGGACCTCTCGGGGGCCGGTCGAGGACTTTGACTTCACGAAGGGCTTCGAGGGATTCGGCGGCCTGGGCGATCTGTTTTCGTCCATCTTCGGACGCGGCCACCGTGCAGAAGAAGTCGCCCCAATCGAGGTCGCCGCTTCCGTTTCGTTCCGCGTGGCGGCCCTGGGTGGTCGCGTGCCGATCACGATCACGGTCACGGAGGCGTGTCCGGCGTGCGGCGGGTCCGGGGCCGCGCCGGGGGCCGCCGTTTCGACCTGCAAGGAATGTCAGGGCCGAGGCGAGGTCACCTTCGGTCAGGGGGCCTTCGCGGTGAAGCGACCGTGTCCGGCGTGTCGCGGGCGAGGACGCGTGGCCAGCGCGGCGTGCACGCGGTGTGGTGGACGTGGCGAAGTCCAGGTCGAACGCCGGTTGATGATCGAGGTGCCGGCCGGCATCGAGTCCGGGCACCGGCTCCGCATCCGCGGGCAGGGGCAGCGTGGCGGTGACGGGACCGTGGGAGACGTGATCGTCGCGCTCACGGTCGAGCCCGACCGGTTTCTACGACGGGAGGGGCAGGACATCCACTGCACGGTTCCCATCAACCTCGCGCAGGCGCTTTTCGGGACCAAGGTGCGCGTGCGCACCGCCGACGGCCGGCGTGTCGTGCTCCGCATCCCCCCGGGGACCCAGCCCGGGCGCCGATTCCGGATTCGCGGGCAGGGGATCGAGCACAACGGGAAGCGTGGCGATCAGCTCGTGGAGGTGCAGGTCGAGATCCCCGCGAAGATGACGCCCGAGCAGGCAGAGCAGTTCAAGCGGTTTGCAGAGGTGGCGGGGCTGAAATACTGACCGTGCAGGGTGCAGCGTGCAGCGTCAGTTGCCGCACGAGCGCTGCGCGTTGCACGGTGCACGCTGCACGCTGCACGTCTTCATTGTCCCGCCCATCTCCCCCGCGCTTCAACGATCTCCCCCAGACGGTCCACGAGGAACGAGCCCTCGACGGCCGGGTCAGACCAGCGCACGACCTCGCCTTCCCCGGGAGTCATCGAATAGGCGATGAATGTGTCGCTCTGCGCCACGCCGGCAATGACGTGGATTCGTCCGCGGCTGTCCTCGCCGATGTCGCTCACGAAGGCGGTCTCGGCCCAGGGCCAGTCGGTGCGCCAGCGGATGTGGCCAAAGCCGTTGTAGAGCGTGATGGTCTTGTCGGGGACGGCGTGCAGCACGCCGCCGCTCACGCCCACAATCAGACTCGGCCGGTTGCCGAGTTCGACGACGGCGAAGGTCTCGACGCTGTCCCCTCGAACCGTGACCAGCCGGCCGTCCAATCCCTCCACGACGATACCCCCGTCGGGCAAGACCGCGAATTGGTGCGCCCGATTCGTCCGGCCCTCGAGGGAGATGCGCCGCACGAGCGAACCGTCGTGCGCCA
>CAYWNR010000262.1:0-5681 GCA_964459705.1 uncultured Gemmatimonadaceae bacterium
CCGTGCGGTGGGCCGGTGCCCGCGCCGACGCGGATTTCTCGGCGTATCCCGCCACGCGGGTCGAGCTTCCCGCCTACACGACGGTGGATCTCGCGATGGAGGTGCGTCCGTTCGCGCACGCGCGGATGCTCTCCGGCTCGGCCGTGGAGCTGCAAGTGCGGAACGTGTTCGACGAGACCTACACCCTGGCCTATGGGTTCCCGGCGCCGGGGCGTGTGGTGCTCGTGGGGATGCGGTTCGGGGCGGGGAACTAGGGGCGGTCCCGACGGTCCCGACGGACCCGGCTGGGACGCTGCAATGGTCTCTGCCCTCACTGCCCTAACTGCCCTTCTGCCCTCACTGCCCCTATCATCCAGCATCCATGCTCATCTCCACGCCCGCCATCATCCTCCGCACGTTCCCCTACGCCGATACATCGCGCGTGGTCCGATTGGCAACACGGGACCTGGGGGTGCAGAGCGTCATCGCGAAAGGCGCCATGCGCCCGCGGTCGCCGTTCGGTGGGCGGCTGCAAATACTGACGGAAGGGGTGGCGCAGTTCTACCATCGATCGCATCGCGATCTCCATACGCTCCGAGGGTTCGACGTCACCGACCAGCACGCCACGCTCGCATCGGACCTCCGGCGCTTCGCCGGAGCCGCCGCGCTGGCGGAGCTGGTGCTTCGGTCTGCCCAGGAGGAGCCACAACCCGAGGTCTACGAGACGCTGGCCGATGGTGTGCGCGCGCTCGCCACCAGTGCCGGGGATACGGTACCGTATGTTGCGCTCGCGCGCTTGTGGCACGCGATTGCGGTGCTCGGCTTTGCACCGACCGTCACGGCATGCGTCCGGTGTGAAAGGGAACTCGGCGAGCGGGCGTCCTTCGCGGTGGCGGACGGTGGTTTGCTCTGTCCCACCTGCGGGCGCGGCGCCGGCGCCGGCGGACTCGGACCAGACGATCAAGCCGCCCTGCGTGGATTTCTCGCTGGGTCGGCCGACGTTCCGGTCCTTCCGAACCTGCACCTCGCCGCGCACCGGCGCCTGCTGGTGCGCTTCGTGTTGCGCCATCTCGCGGAGGAGCGGGAGCTGCCGGCGCTCGATTTCTGGGAGCGGATGGCGTGAGCCGCCGGGTCGTCATCGGCACGGCCGGTCACGTGGACCACGGCAAGACCGCGCTCGTCCGCGCGCTCACCGGCGTCGACACCGATCGCCTGGCCGAGGAACAGCGACGCGGCATCACGATCGAGCTGGGGTTCGCGCGCTGCGACTTGGAAGGCGCGGACGCGAGCATCGTGGATGTCCCCGGGCACGAGGACTTCGTGCGCACGATGGTGGCGGGCGCCACGGGGATCGATGTTGCGCTGCTGGTCGTGGCGGCGGACGAAGGCGTGATGCCGCAGACGCTGGAGCACGTCGCTATTCTCGAGTTCCTCGGTGTCCGCACCGGGGTCGTCGCGCTCTCCAAGGTGGATCTCGCCGAGCCGGAGTGGCTCCAGCTGGTGCGCGCGGACGTTGGCGAGCGCCTGGCGGCGAGCAGAGTCCGGTGGACCGAGGTCATCGGGGTGTCGAGCGTGACGGGCGAAGGCGTGGCGGAGCTGCGCGCGGCGCTCGCCGCCGCGGCCGCTGGCACCGCCGAGCGCCGGGCCGACGACCTGTTTCGCCTGCCGGTGGATCGCGCGTTCACCGTGGCGGGGACCGGGACCGTCATCACCGGCACCGCCGGGACCGGCTCGGTGCGCGTCGGCGACGAGGTCGCCGTATTCCCGGGCAACCTGCGGGTGCGCGTGCGCGCCATCCAGACCCATGGCGAGGGGCGGACCGCGGCCGAACCGGGCACCCGTACGGCGCTGGCGCTCAGTGGGCTCCCGCGGGACGCGGTCGCACGCGGTTCGGTCATCGTCGCGGGCCCGGGCTGGCGCGAGACCTCCACCCTCGACGTCGAAGTTGGCCTGCTGCCCGAGGTCGCCGCCTTGAGGCAGCGTTCGCGCGTGCGCGTCCACTTGGGCACCAACGAGGTGCTCGCACGCGTCACCCCCGCCGGAGATGCGGTCGCCCCAGGCGCGACCGGGGACGTTCGCCTGCGCCTCGAGCGACCCGTGCTGGCCCGCTGGGGCGACCGCGTCGTGCTGCGATCATATTCGCCCGTCACCACCATCGGGGGCGGCACGGTCGCCGACCCATGGCCCGCCCTGCGACCGCGGCGTCCGCCTCCGCTCGGCCCGCTCCTGCGAACGCCGGCGGAGCGCGTGGCGGAAGCCGTGCGGCGGAAGGGCGTCCGCGGGCTTTCGGTGCGCGACCTCCCGGTGCGGTTGGGCATCCCTCCGGACGACGGAACCGCGCTGATCACCGCGCTCGAGGAACAGGGCATTCAGCCGGTCGGCGAGCGGTTGCTGGACACCGGAGCAGTCGGGCGGGCGCGCGAGGGAATCCTGGCGGCGCTCGCCCAGTTCCATGAATCCCGGCCGCTCGAGCCCGGGATGTCGCGCGAAGCGCTCCGCCGGGAAGCCGCTGATCCCGAGCTTGCGGATGCCGTCATCGACGAGTTGGCAGAGGTGGGGAAGGTGATGGCGGAAGGGGCGACCGTACGCTTGGCGACGCACGAGGCGGCGCTTGACACCGCCGGTCTGGAAATCGCGCGAAAGGTACGGAACGTGCTGCGCAATGCGGGGTCTGAGGGGATGTCAGCCGCGGAGTTGGAAGCCGCGGTTGGTCACGGCGCCCGACCGGTGGTCGACTACCTCGTTCGGGTGAGCGAAGCGGCAAGGGTGGGCCGGGATCGGTACCTCGACTCGGAGAAGTGGGGCGAGATCCTCCGCGAGATCCGGGCAGTGTTCGCAGCAACCGGGGAACTGGGACCGGCCCAACTCCGTGCCAGACTTGGACTTACGAGGAAGTTCTCGATCCCCCTGTTGGAGTGGTTGGACGCCCAGGGGTACACGACGAGAGTAGGGGACATTCGGCGTCCCGGACCCCGCTTGACAGAGGGTTCTGCCGGTTCCTAACTTGTCTCTTGGTGGGTAGTTAGGACGGCATGCAAAACTAAGGAGAACGAATCTCGCACCTTCGTTGTCAGACAGGAGCTGTTAAATGAAGTTGTTTGCCTGGGCGCTCGTTACGCTCGGGCTCACGGTTGCGGCCTCGGCGCCAGCGGTGGCGCAAGAGCAGCAGCAGCGCCCAAAGGTTGAACTGGGGCAGAATTACCCCAACCCGTTCAACCCGGAAACCACGATCCCGTTCACGTTGCCGGAGGAGTTGTTCTCCGGTGGCGAAAAGCCGGTCGTGAGTTTGCGCGTGTACAATGTCCTCGCCCAACTCGTCGCCCTTCCGATCCTCCAAGGCTCGGGCGATCCGCTCGAGAATCTGCGTGTCGAATGGAACGGGACCGGGCGGTATCAGGCCTACTGGGACGGGAAGGTGCTGCGCACCGACCGCGAGGCCGCATCCGGAGTCTATGTGTATCAACTGACCGTCAATGGTCAGCGCTTCACGGGGAAAATGACCATCGTGAAGTGATCTCTCGACTCCCCGAACCGGGTTCACCAGCGCGTCGCGGCTTTGCCGCGGCGCGCTTTGTCTTCTCTGATCGTGGTGGTGGTTGGTGGTTGGAGGGTGGCCGTTTGCGGAGAGCCGTGGCTGGTGCATGTGTTTCAGCTTCCGGCACGCCAACTCGATAGACTTCTTCGGCGGCACCTGTCGGTTCTTCAGCTAGTCTGTCAGAATTGCGCATGCCATGGGCACGGCGCCTGCCACACCAAATGGAGAGCCCAAAGGCAGCCAACTACCAACCACCAACCACCAACGTTCTGGAGATGTCTTCCCGATGATTCGTCCCGAGCGTCTGACGATCAAGGCCAGCGAGGCCATTCAGGAAGCGAGCCGGCTCGCGCAGGAGCGCGGGAATCCGGTGGTGAACGACGCGCATCTGCTGCTCGTGCTGCTGGAGCAGGAGGAAGGCATCGTGCGCCCGCTCCTTCAGAAGCTCGGCATTGCGGTCACCGAGCTGCGCGATGCCGCCCGCCGAGAAGTGGAACGGCTTCCCACCCAAGAGGGCGCCAGTGCGCCCGCCGCCATGGCGCGCGAGTTCTCGCAGGCGCTGGACCGGGGGGACAAGGTCGCCAAGGACTTGGGTGATGCCTACGTGTCCACCGAGCACTTGCTCATCGGTCTTGCCGATACCAAGGGAACGGCGGCTCGGCAGGTGCTCACCGAGCGTGGGGTCAACGCCGAGGACCTGAAGCAGGCGTTGGAGGCCGTGCGGGGGAGTCACCGCGTCACCGACGTCGAGCCCGAAAACGAATACCAGGCGCTCGAGCGCTACACCCGGGATCTCACCGATCTCGCTCGGCAGGGGAAGCTCGACCCGGTGATCGGGCGCGACGATGAGATCCGGCGCGTCATGCAAGTGCTGTCCCGCCGCACCAAGAACAACCCGGTCCTGGTCGGCGACCCCGGGGTGGGGAAGACTGCCATCGTCGAAGGCCTGGCTCAGCGCATCGTGAATGGGGACGTGCCCGAATCGCTGAAGGGCAAGCATCTCGTCGTGCTCGACATCGGGCAACTCCTTGCCGGCGCCAAGTACCGCGGCGAGTTCGAGGAGCGCTTGAAGTCGGTGATTCGCGAAGTCGTCACGCAGGAGGGGCGGTTCATCGTCTTCATCGACGAGCTGCACACCATCGTCGGGGCGGGGAAGGCCGAGGGTGCGGTGGACGCATCCAACCTGCTGAAGCCATCGCTCGCGCGCGGGGAGCTGCACGTCGTCGGGGCGACCACGCTGGACGAGTACCGCAAATACGTGGAGAAGGACAAGGCGCTCGAGCGCCGGTTCCAGCCGGTGTTCGTGGGCGAGCCGACGGTCGAGGATACCATCGCCATTCTGCGCGGTCTCAAGGAGCGCTACGAAGTGCACCACGGCGTGCGGATCACGGACAACGCGCTCGTAGCGGCGGCGACGCTTTCCCACCGGTACATCGGCGAGCGGCACCTGCCGGACAAGGCCATCGATCTCGTGGACGAGGCGGCGAGCCGGCTCCGCATCGAGATCGACTCGCTGCCGCAGGAGATCGACGAGGTGGAGCGGCGCATGATCCAGCTCCGGATCGAAGAGCAGGCACTCGCCAAGGAGCGTGACAAGGCGAGTCGCGAGCGGCTGAAGGCCTTGAAGGGTGAGTTGCAGACGCTCGACGAGCAGTCGCGCACGATGAAGGCGCAATGGCAGGCGGAGAAGGCGGCGATCGCGGTGCTGCGGGAGAAGAAGGCGCAGCTCGAGGAGGCGCGCACCGAGGCGGAGCAAGCGACCCGCCAGGGCGACCTGCAGAAGGCCGCCGAAATCCGCTACGGCAAGGTGCCCGAGCTGGAGCACGCCATCGAGGCCGAGAAGTCCCGCTTGGGCGAGATCCAGGAGCGGACCAAGTACCTCAAGGAAGAGGTGGACGCGGAGGACGTTGCCGAGATCGTGTCGAAGTGGACGGGGATTCCGGTGTCGAAGATGCTGGAGTCGGAGCGGCAGCGGTTGACCAGGCTCGAGGCCGAGCTGGGCCGGCGGGTCATCGGCCAGGATCACGCGCTCGCGGCCGTGGCGAACGCCGTGCGTCGCTCGCGTGCCGGGCTCCAGGATCCCAACCGGCCCATCGGCAGCTTCCTCTTCCTCGGCCCCACGGGCGTGGGGAAGACCGAGACGGCGCGGGCGTTGGCGGAGTTCTTG
>CAYWNR010000263.1:0-5601 GCA_964459705.1 uncultured Gemmatimonadaceae bacterium
GGATTGGGTAACGAATGTCGACACGACCCACTACATCATCGGGTCGGTCGTAGGTCCGGATCCCTTTCCGCGCATGGTCCGCGATTTTCAAGCGGTGATCGGGCGTGAGGCCCGCGCGCAGGTCGTGGACCGGGTTGGTCGATTGCCTGACGAGGTCGTGGCGTGCGTGGGGGGTGGGTCGAACGCGATGGGCATCTTTACCGGATTCCTCGGTGATCCGGACGTCCGGCTGGTGGGTGTCGAAGCGGCGGGGGAGGGCATCGACACCGGGCGCCACGCCGCCTCGCTGTCCGCCGGTCGCCCCGGCGTCCTCCACGGCAGCCTCAGCTACCTCCTGCAGGATGATGACGGGCAGGTGGCGCCCGCGCACTCCGTTTCGGCTGGACTCGACTACCCCGGGGTCGGGCCCGAGCACGCGCATCTCAAGGAAACGGGCCGCGCTAGGTACGTTGCGGTGACGGACGCCGAAGCGTTGGCGGCGTTCCGCGCGCTCTCCCGCCTCGAGGGCATCATGCCGGCCCTCGAGCCGGCCCACGCGGTGGCCTGGGTCTTGGGGATGGCCGGGGCGCGGGATGGACAGGAGATTGTGGTGGTGAATATCAGCGGTCGGGGTGACAAGGACGTGGCCCACGTGGCGCAGCTCATGGGACCGACGGCGTGACTGAGCCTGACGAGCTCGGGACCGAGCCTGACGAGCTCAGGGCCGAGCCGAACGCGCTCGGGGCCGAGCCGAACGCGCCCGGGGCCGAGCCGGACGCGCCGGGGACGCCGCCGGAGGACGTCGCGCCCGTCGAGGCCTTGATGCAGTCCTTTCTCAAGGGACTGCGGGCCGCGCAGCTCTACCTGCCCAACAATCCCGTCTATCAGACCGCCATCGAGAACGCGCGGAAGGCGTTCGTTCCCGTCTGGGAGTTGACCGACGAGCTCACCCTCAACGTGCAGGAGAGCGAGCTCAAGTGGGAAGGGAACGTCGTCCTCAGCCAGCCCCGCAACGCGAGCCTGGCGTGGATTCTCTACAAAGACGGGGTGCGCATCCTGCATCTCGCGCGGGGACTCGAGGACGAGGAGTTGGTCCGGTTGCTCCAGGTCATCAACAAGGCCCGGACGCTTCCGCCCGAGGCCGACGACGACCTCCTGACCCTGCTATGGGAGCAGGATTTCCAGTTCGTCAAGTATGAGTTCGTGGCCATGGCGGCGGACGATCAGCGCCCGCTGGAGGCCCGGGAAGACGACGAGAACGTGGAGGTCACCACCGAGGACATCCGCACGGAAGTCGAGGAGGAGCAGCCGGAAGACCCACGGATGGCCGGGATCGTCCGCCTCGAGGACTTCGATTCGACGCTGTACTTCCTCGATGACAAGGACATCGGGTACCTGCGGCAGGAGACGGAGCGCGAGTACCAGCAGGACCTGCGCACGAACACACTGACGATTCTGTTCGACATCTTCGAGCTGCAGCCCTTTCCGGCCGTCCGGGCGGAGCTCCTCTCGATCATCGAGAACTTCATTCCTTACCTGCTCGGCACCGGGGACTTCAAGGCCGTCGCGTACATCCTGCGGGAGCTTCACGTGGTGGTCGATCGCGCCCGCGAGCTCTTGCCGGAGCACCGGGCCACGTTGCAGGACCTGCCGGCCCAACTCTCCAGGCCGGACGCGGTGGGACAACTGCTCCAGTCGCTGGATGAGGCGGTGGTCCAGCCGACGGAGGAGGATTTGGGAGCGCTCTTCCGGGAGCTGCAGGCGGAGGCGTTGGAAACGGTGCTCGACTGGCTTCCTCGCATGCACTCCGATGCGGTGCGCCAGCTGCTGGGGGTCGCCGTCCAGCGGATCGCGGCAGCGCATCCGGACGCCGTCGCGAACGCGCTGGGATCGGACAAGCCGGAGGTGGTGCGTGAGACGGTACGTCTCGCGGGCCGCCTCAAGCTCCCGCCGGCCGTCCCGGCACTCGGCGGCCTGTTGATCGCGGACACGCCCGCCGACTTGCGCGTGGCCATCGTCGAGGCGCTCGCCAGCATCGGCACGCCGAGCGCGATGCAGGCGTTGGAGCGGGCGGTGGTGGATGCGCACCGCGACGTGCGGGTGTCCGCCGTACGCGTGCTGGCGGGGCGGCGTCACCGCGCCGTGCTTCCCCGGGTCGAGAGCGCGGTCCGGGGCAAGGACCTGCGGGTGGCGGATCTCACGGAAAAGACCGCGTTCTTCGAGGCATACGGGATCCTCGCCGGTCCCGAAGGCGTGACGCTCCTCGCGCCGCTGCTGGATGTCGGGGGCGGGATCTTCCGGAAGAAGTCCGATCCGGAAACGCGTGCCTGCGCGGCGATGGCACTTGGCAAGATCGCGACGCCCGAGGCGCGCGCGGCGCTCGAAAGCGCCATCCAGGACAAGGACCCGCTGGTTCGGAACGCCATCGGGCGGGCATTGCAAGGGGAACCGGAGCGGCGATGAACGACGAGATCCGACGCAGCCGTCCGACGCTGGGCGAGGCCATCGGCGCCACCGAGGGACAGGTGCGCAATGCCGGGCGCCAGTTCCTGCTCAACCTCTACGCGTCGCTGCGCAGTCTGAAATTGTATCCGATCGAGAACGAGCAGGTGCAGCGGGCGCTCGATGATCTGCACCAGGCCGCCTGGGCGCTGCTCCGCGTGGAAGATCAACTCGAGGTCCGCATTTCGGGCGAGTTCATCTTCGTCAACTCGACGCGTCTCCGGCTGAACCTCGACAACTACGCGACCTTCTCCCACGTGCTCGGAGCGCTGCGGCAGAACGGCGTCGGGGTCATCGGCGTGGATCCGGCCGTCGAGCGCCGCGAGTGGCAGGTGTTCGTCTCGCTCCTGCTCACCGGGACGATGCGCGAGCCCGGGCCGAACCGCCTGTCCGAGCTGTACCAGCGCATGCTCCAGGGCGGGGTCACGCACATCACGGTCGAGCCGCCGGCCGAGGAAGCGGAGCAGCTCGAGGACGAAGAGCGCGCCAAGGAAATGGCCAAGCGGACCTACGAGCGCTCGGTGGCGGTGACGAAGGAGGTCATCAGCAGCATCCGCATGGGTCGCGCCGCTAGTGTGAAGAAGGTCAAACGTGCCGTCCAGAGCATCGTGGACCAGGTGCTGTCCAACGAGGTGTCCCTCGTTGGGCTGACGACCATCCGGGACTATGACGAATACACGTTCACGCATTCGGTGAACGTGTGCATCTTTTCGGTCGCCGTCGGACGTCGCCTGGGTCTCTCCCGGCTGCAGCTCTTCGACCTCGGGCTCTCCGCGCTGTTTCACGACGTGGGGAAGAGCCGGGTGCCGATTGAGGTGCTGTCGAAAGAGGGGGGACTCGACGACGCCGAATGGCGCATCATGCAGTCCCACCCCTGGCTCGGCGTCCTCACGCTGTTCGGACTGCGGGGATACGGCGAGATCCCCTACCGCGGGATGATCGTGGCGCACGAACATCACATGAAGATGGACTTGAGCGGATATCCCAAGGCGATCCGGTCTCGGCAGATGTCCATGTTCTCGAAGATCGTGGCCGTCGCCGATGGGTTCGATGCGGCGACGAGTCGTCGCAGCTACCAGACGACGCCGTACCAGCCTGACGAGGTGCTGCGCGAGATGTGGGAGAACCCCCGCCGTGGGCTCGACCCGGTGCTCGTGAAGGCCCTCATCAACCTGCTGGGGATCTACCCCGTCGGGACCTGCGTCGTGCTCGACACCTATGAGGTGGCGCTGGTGCACGTGGCCAATCCCGATCGCGATTTCATCAATCGGCCGGTGGTGCGGTTGGTGCTCGGCGAGTCCGGGCAGCGGCTCGACCCGGCGCCGTTGGCGAATCTGGCGGAAGCCGACGAGTCGGGAAACTTCAAGCGCTCCATCATCAAGGTGACCGACCCCGCGAAGTGGGGCATCACGCCGGGGGAGTACTTTGTCTGACGGCGGCCGCGCGGATCTGTCCGCGCGGTGGCGCACGCTACGCGCGGACGGCCGAACGGCGCTCATCCCGTACCTCACGGCCGGTTACCCGTCACGCGACGCCTCGCTCGCGGCGCTGGCGATGCTGGCGGAGGAACGGGCGGACATCATCGAGGTCGGGATCCCGTTTTCAGACCCGCTCGCCGACGGTCCCACCATCCAGCGGTCCTCCTTCGAGTCGCTGCGGGCCGGGATGACCGTTCGCGGTGTGCTCGACCTGGTGCGGGATGCTCTGCCCGCCGTGCCGATCGTACTGTTCTCCTATCTGAACCCGATCTTGCAGTACGGGACGAAGCGGTTCCTCGAGGATGCGCTCGCGGTGGGATGCGCGGGTCTCCTGCTCACTGACTTGCCGGTGGGCGGGGATCCGGCGGTTGAGGACGTCATTCGCGCGGGCGGCTTGTCGCGGATTCCCCTCGTGGCGCTCACGACCGCGCCGGACCGCATTGCCGCCACGGTCCAAGGGGGCGACGGGTTCGTTTACGTGATCTCGCGCCTCGGCGTCACCGGGGCACGGACCACCGTCTCCGATCGTCTCACCGAGACCGTCCGGCAGGTGCGAGGCGTGACGGACCTCCCCGTGGCCGTCGGATTCGGCGTCCGCAGCGGCGAGGATGCGGCCGACATCGCTCGGCTGGCGGACGGCGTGGTAGTTGGCAGCGCATTGGTGGAGCGGCTCGGCCGGGATCCCGAATCGGCCCGGGCATTGATGCGCGAGCTGCGTCAGGCGGTCGACGCGGTCGCCGTCCCGGGATGACCGCCATGTCCGGCACCGATTGCATCACGCTCAAAGGGATGCGGTTCCACACGCTCGTAGGCCTGCTGCCACACGAGGAACATGTGCCGCAGCCGCTGGAGCTGGACCTGACGGTGTGGCTCTCGCTCAAGGCCGTCGGTGAAACCGACTCCCCGCGCCAACTCGTGGACTATCGCGACCTGTACGGAATCGTGGCGCAGGTGGTCGGTTCCAGTCCCCACCGGTTGTTGGAAGCCCTGTGCGAGAAGATCGCCGCGCGCGTGCTGACGGCGGTAGCGGTGCGGCGGGTGCGAGTGGCGGCGCGCAAGCCGCATGTGCCCATTCCCGGCCCACTCGACTACGTGGAGGTCGTCCTGGAGCGGGAGCGTGAGGGCGCGCACTCCTGAATGGGCCTTCGTGGCCCTCGGCTCCAATCTCGGAGATCGCGCCGCGCACCTGGCGCATGCGCGGGCGGCGCTAGGCACGTTGCCGGACACGAGCTTGATTGCCGAATCCTCGATCGAAGAGACCGAGCCGCTGGGGCCGATGCCCCAGCCGGCCTACCTGAACCAAATGGTGTTGCTGCGTACCTCGCTGTCTCCCCGCGCGCTCCTCGACGCCTGTCTCGCCGTCGAGCAGCGCGCGGGTCGGGTGCGCGGTGCGCGCTGGGGGCCCCGCACGCTCGATTTGGACATCGTGCGCGTGGGTGCCCTGCGGGTGGACGAGCCGGGCCTCAGCATTCCTCACCCTGAATTCCCGCGTCGACCGTTTTGGCAGCGGGAGCTGGCGGAGCTACTTCCCCATGTCCGATAAGACCGTAACGACGCTCGATCTGCTGGCCATGAAGCGTGCGGGGCGCCGGATCGTCGCCCTCACCGCGTACGACGCCTTGTTCGCCGGGTTGGTGGACGC
>CAYWNR010000264.1:0-5571 GCA_964459705.1 uncultured Gemmatimonadaceae bacterium
TCCATCCAGATCGACGATTTCGTGGACCTCATCAAACGGATCGCCTCGCAGACCAATCTCCTCGCCCTGAACGCGGCCATCGAAGCGGCCCGGGCCGGGGAACGGGGGGCTGGGTTCGCCGTGGTCGCCGACGAGGTCCGCCAGCTCGCGGACTCGAGCACGCAGGCCGCCGAAGAGGTCACCGACACCATCCGGACCATTCGTGAACGCACCTCGGCAGTCGCCCGGACGATGACCGCCGGACGGTCGAAGGTGGCCGGGATCGGCACCGCCGCGACCGGTGCGGGCAGGGCGCTCTCGCAGATCGTCGCGGGTGTTCAGGAAATCGAGCAGGCCGCCGCCCAGGTGCTCGATCAGGCGGAAACGAACCTCGCCGCCGCCCGCGACATCACCGCCTCACTGCGCGACGTCGCCGCTGCGGCCGGCCGTCATTCCGCTGCCGCCGAGGGGGTAACGGCCGCCGCGGAGGAACAAAGCGCGTCAACCGAGGAAATGGCGGCTCAGGCAACGGCACTCCAAGAGACGGCCCACCGACTCCAGGCGCTCGTGGAGGGCCTCCGGACCTAGCCGGTTAGCGCTTTGGGGCTCGCTTCTTGACGGGTCGGCGGGCGGGCGGTTTTCGGCCGGCGGGTTTCTTGGCGGGACTTGTCTTGCGGTGAGAGGCCTTCCGGGCAGCGGGCTTCCCGCCCGCCGGCTTCGCGCGCTCCCGACCCCGCACCTCTTCCAGAACCTGGCTGCCTTCCGTTTCGCCAATCAGGCCGCGGCGGATGGCGTACTGCACCAGCTCATCGGCCTCGGCATAGTCAAACGGACGGGTGCCCGCCGCAGCCCGGATCATGTTCACCAGGGCATCTGCGACCGGGCTTCGAAGTACGTTCCGGATCCCCGGGACGGCCTCGAGGAGGGCTGAAATCTGTGATCCGCCGAGGTCTCCGGCCATGAACGCTCCCGATGGGGACCGAGGACCGCCATGGTCCCGAGTCGAGGCGCCAACCTAGCGGGTCACCAGGCCATCGTCAAGCGGTCGCCTGGTGTGGTCGCGTGCGTCAAGTTATTGTACTACAGTAACTTAAGGTACCGTGTGACGCCCTCTAACTCCGTTGTCGGGCACGTGCGCTCCTGGCAGTCCGGACCGAGGATGTCCCCGTCTTGCGGGAGATCTTCATTTCGCACTGGGACAGAAGCTCTCCCAGAACTCGGTGCGTCTGCTGATTGAGCGGGACGTCCAGATGTAGTTCCACGCGATAGTCGGCTCCATCCGCCCCCCGGCCTTCCAACCGGAACCCGGCATGGGCGGGAACGACCGCGTCCACTTCGATTTCGGCCACCGATACAAACGGCGCCAGGCCAGTGCCGGGAGTGTCCATGCGCCCTCCGGCGAACGGGTTATGGCGTCAGAGATACCGCTTTCGCAGCCTCCGTCAAGGGGCATCGGGCGCGTTTGCGGCCGGGGTCAGATCGGGATAGCTTATCCGCGTGCCACCACATCCAGGAGTTCATACGTGGGACGTCGTGGGACCAAAGAATATCGCGCCCCCGAGGCGCTGCAACTCGTTCTCGCCGATCGTGATCGCTTGCCGTTGAGCTGCCCCTCCTGTGGTTCGGAAGCCATCGAGCGGACTCCCCGCCGACGGCTCCGCACCGACCGCTGGGACTCCGACCGGCAGGTTTCACTCCGCTGCGCCGACTGTGGTCGGCACGCGGCCTACGTTCCGAAGGCGCTCACGCAGCCGTCGGAATTGGAGATCGCCGGGATCTGACGGGCTGGCGCGGGCATCACGGCCCGCGTGCCTAGTCGGGAGTGGAGAGGATCCGCCCCCACCGTATCGCGGTCAGGAACGGGAGGGGGAGGGGTCCGTTATGGTCGTAGCTGTAGTACACGAGAAACGGCGACCCACGGATCCGGTCTCTCCCCAAGAACCCCCAGTACCGACTGTCGTAGGAATCGTCGCGATTGTCGCCCATGACGAAGAAGGAATCGGGCGGCACGACGATTGGGCCCCACGTCTTTAGGGTGGGTCGATAGGACGCAGCGGCACCGCCGACGTAGTGCGGAAGCTGCCAAATCCGCATACGCGGATCGCGCTGGTCGACGGCCGGCTGTCGGCGCTCGACGTACGGCTCCGGCAGCTGACGACCGTTCAGGACCAGCGTGTCATCCTCCATTGCCAGCGTATCCCCGGGCACACCCACGATGCGTTTCACGACCGTGAGGCCAGGCTCTTCGACCGAGTCGAAGATCACCAGATCCAGCCGCTTGGGATCCCGAAACGCGGGAAGCCTGCGATGGAGAACCGGGATTTCGGCGCCGTACAGCGCTTTATTGACGAAGAGGAAATCGCCGATCAGGAGGGTTCGCTCCATGCTCCCGGACGGCCAGATGTGAAAGCCTTCGACCACAAACGTCCGCAGCACGAGGAAGACTACCAGGGGCGCCAACAGCGACTTGAGGAATCCGCCCAGACGCCTCTTCAACGACGGGTGCGGGCTGGCCAAAGGTCTCGTCACCGCGGGAGCGTCAGCAATCGACGCCAGCGGACAGCCGTCAGGATGGGCAACGGTAGTACCCCGTCGGGGTTATAACTGAAGTAGACGATCAGCGGCCTGCCCCGGATCCGGTCGCGACCGAGAAATCCCCAGTATCGGCTGTCGTAGGAATTGTCGCGATTGTCACCCATTACGAAGAACGAATCCGCTGGAACGATAATGGGACCCCAGTTCTTGAGCGTCGGCCGATAGTCGGCGACGTTGCGGCCGTGCACCAAGTAGCGCGCCTGCCAGGCTCGCATCTTGGGATCCTCGTGATCGACCAGGGGATCCGTGCGGATCACCCACGGCTCCTTCGCCACCGAGCCGTTCAGGAACAGCCGGTCGTCCTCCATGGACAGCGTATCCCCCGGGATCCCCACGAGACGCTTCACGACCGTCAACCGCGGTTCTTCCACCGACTTGAAGATCACGAGGTCGTTGCGCTTGGGCTCCCGGAACGCGGGCAGGTGAATTCCGGTGAACGGGATCTCCGCTCCATAGAGCGCCTTGTTGACGAAGAGGAAATCACCGATGAGCAGCGTTCGCTCCATGCTGCCTGACGGAATGCGGAACGCCTCGATCAGGAACGTGCGCAGGACCAGGAAGATCGCGATGGCAACGGCCAGCGACTTGATCCACTCCCAGGTCTTCGAGCGCCTGGTCGCCGGCGTAGTCTGCGCCGCTTCCTCCGGTGCCTCGGGAGGCCGTTCGGCCCGCGTATCCTGCGCCATTCCCTATCGCTCCTGGCTCTGGGGAGTTTCTACCCAGTCCGCGATGAAGATGTTCGTCTCCCCCGGAACCGACCCGTGTCGGTTCGACGCGAATACGAGTTGACGACCGTCGGGCGAGAACATCGGGAATCCGTCGAAATCCGAGTCCGTCGTGATCGGCGTAACGCCCGTCCCGTCGAGGTTGACCATCACGAGGTCGAAATTGCGACCCTCCGGGTTCTGGTAGTTCGAGGAGAAGATGATCCGCTTCCCGTCGGGGTGGAAATAGGGGGCGAAGTTGGCACCGCCGAGGGACGTCACCCGGTGCTGGTTCGAGCCGTCCGCGTTCATCACCCAGATCTCGAGCAGGCCGGGGCGCACCAAGCCTTGGGCCAGCAGTCCCTTGTAGTCCGCCACTTCCTGCGGGGTGGTGGGGCGCGACGCCCGATAGACGATGAGGCTCCCGTCCGGGGAAAAGAACGGTCCGCCGTCGTACCCGAGCGCGTGCGTGAGCCGTCGGACGTCGGAGCCGTCCACCTTCATGGTGTAGATGTCCAGGTCGCCGTCGCGGGTGGAGGTGAACACGATGGTGCTGCCATCCGGTGACAGCGTGGACTCGGCGTCATACCCGGGGGAGCTCGTCAACCGCTGCAGGTCGCTGCCGTCGGGCTTCGAGGTGTAGATGTCGAAGTCCGGAATGGGCCAGACGTAGCCCAGCGAATAGTCGGGCGGGGGCGGGCAGGAATCGCTGAGGTGCGCGGTGCTCGAGTACAGGATGCGGGTGCCGCCCGCATAGAAGTACCCGCAGGTCGTGCGGCCGAGGCCGTTGGAGACCCTGTGCATGTCCGAGCCGTCGGTGTTCATGATGTACTGCTGATCGCAACCGCCGTCTTTCTCCGTCCGCTGGAAGATCAGTTGCTTCCCGTCGGGGGAGAAATACGCCTCGGCGTTCTGTCCGCCAAAAGTCAGTTGTCGGAGGTTCGCGAGATGGACCTCTCCCGAATCGGGGGCCCATGTCACCGCGGGCGACACTGATTGCGCGTCTTCCTCGCGCCCGCGCCCGCAGGCGCCTACCAGGGCCAGTGCGCCGAACAGCGCAAGCCGTCCCATCGATCCGTACCGCTGCCTCATGCAAACCCTCACTCGATGCTGGTTTTCGGTTCCAGAGAGACGGGGAAGTATAACCAGCCTTCCAGACCGTTCCCCTCCGGAATGACCCGGATACGCTAGATCCGGGTTTTGTCGAGCGCGAGCAGGCCGAGGATGGCCGGGAGGTAGGCGATCGAGACGAGAAACAGGCGGCGCGCGGCCATGGTCGTGTGACGGTAGCCAGCGACCAGGCTTGCCCCGGAGTACCACGTGCCCAGCAGCACCGCACCGGCGAAATACACCGGGCCCGCGAGCCCGAGGAGCGTCGGCACGAGACTCACGGGGAGCAACGCAGCCGCGTAGAGCACCGCCTGACGAAACGTCCGGCGACCGTCGTCGTCGCCCACGCTCAGCATTCGCAGGCCCGCACGGGTGTAGTCCTCCCGATAGAGCCAGGCTAGCGCCAGGAAGTGCGGCAGTTGCCAGAAGAACAGGATGCCGAACAGCGACCACGCGGCCACGCTGATCCCGCTGCCGGTCGCCGTCCACCCTCCGAGGATCGGGAGCGCGCCGGGGACGGCGCCGACGAGGGTGTTGAGCGTCGTGCGCCGCTTCAAGGGCGTGTACAGCAGGACGTACGACCCGAGCGTGAGCGCCGCCAGACCCGCCGTGAGGGGATTCACGAAGTACAACAGGTACACCGTCCCAGCCCCACCGAGGACTGCGGCAAATGCCGTGCTGGCATGGCGACCGAGCCGGCCGGCGGGGATCGGCCGCCCGGCCGTTCTCAGCATGAGCGCGTCGGAGGCCGACTCCGCGACCTGATTGAGCGCGCTGCTCCCACCCGCGACGAGGGCCGTCCCGATCAAGGTGTGGACGAAGAGCAGCGTTCCGACGCCTGCGGGGGCCGCCATGTAGAAGCCGACCGCGGCTGTGAGCACCACGAGCAGGACGATTCGCGGCTTCGTGAGCGCGAAGAAATCGGCGGCGCGGGGGAAGGCCACGGCAGGTACCTGCACGGCAGAAGGTCCCAGGAAAAGCGAGCGGATGATGCCCGAGCGCCGTGACCCCTGTCAAGCAACCGCGATCCCCGACCCCGAAAATGCGTGAGGGGCCGGCGGGCATGATGTCCGCCGGCCCCTCCACCATCGCCGCCCGACCTACTCGGCGTCCATATGCGGATACCGATAGTCCGTCGGCGGCACGAAGTTCTCCTTGATGGACCGCGCGGACACCCACCGCA
>CAYWNR010000265.1:0-5567 GCA_964459705.1 uncultured Gemmatimonadaceae bacterium
TAATCGGATTACGCCGCTGCTCCGAGAACGAGACGAGGTCCGTGTTCTGCGGCACCTCGATGAAGCCCTGCTGCAACGACAGGACGTCGTTGATGTTGGTCACGGGGAGCGCCGAGATCTCCTCCGCCCGGATGTTCGTCTTGCTGCTCGTGACCCCGGGCTGCACCAGCGGCACCTCATCCACCGTGATGCGGATCTCCTCGAGCCCCACCGCGCCCGCCGGCGACAACTCCACGTCCACCGGACGCGTCACGTCAATCTGGACGACGACGTTGTGCACCTCGGCCGACTGATAGCCGATGCGCCGCACCAGGAGCGTGTAGGTGGAGGGAGGAACATTGACGATGAAGAACCGACCGTTCGCGCCGGTCAACGCGGTGATTCCCGTACCCTGCAGAATCACTTGGGCCCCTTCGAGCGCCGCGCCCGATTGGGCGTCCGTAACGACGCCGGTGACCTTGCCTGTCTGTGCCTGCGCGGTGTTCGCAAACAGGGCGCACAGCACGACAACCGCAAGTCCGGCCACGAGGCGGGACAATGCGTGCTTCACTTGGAGCTCTCCTTCTTCTGGGAAACGGAAGTCCGAACGAAACACCGGTATACGACAGCCTCCTTTCCGCGGACCGCACCCGAGGGGGCCACGTCCACAAGGTCGGCGCCACGTCCACCCCAGCCACCCGACCTCACGCACTCCAGCCGAACCCGGGAGCGCTCACGACGGGACGCTCTATCTAAACCGCCGGCGGCGAGTTGCCCTCCGTGGGCGCCTGCCACCACCAAACTCGATTGTGTGGACCCTGCACCGCCACGGACCGCAGATCGGGCGCTCGAACGGACCTCCCCGGAGCGCGCCGAATTCGTGACCGGATTGTTAAGGGCCCAACCTACAGGCCGGCAGTGGGGTCCGCAAGAGCCCGGGCCTGAGGGCTCCTGGCGCCCGTGCCGCAAGCCGGCATATTGTTCGTCGTGCCCCACGATTGAGTACCCCGGGGATTAGGCGGGGGTAACAAGACAGCGGGGGCCCGGATTCCGCAAGGGGTAGCCGGGCTCGGTTTGGGGGTCGCCTTCGGGTCCAGTTCGGGGGCAGTCACTTATGATGACCGCGCGCGTTCAATTGATGGCACGCTTCCAGGGGCTGGCCGCCCGGATTGGTTCTGTGGCGTGCCTCGCGCTCCTGCTGGCCCGGCCGGCCGGGGTGCTGCGGGCCCAAGGGCCCAACGCCGCCGAAGCGCACCGCTTGGTCGAGGAGGCGGTCACGCTCGCGAACCGGGGTGACACCGCCGCCGCCATGGAGCGGCTGACGCGGGCCACCAAACTCGCCCCCACCATGGCCGACGCGCACTATCGGCGCGGGATGTTGATGGCCCGTCAAGCGGGGACCGGCATGGGCGATCTGTTCAAGCGCCGGGCCGCGAACGCCGAGCTGGAGCGGGCGATCAGAATCGAGCAGGGAAACCCAGCCTACTATTTGGAGTTGGGACGGCTGCGGCTCAAGGAAAGCGTGATGCGGCTCGACGCCCAACGGCTGTTCAAGCGGGCCCTCCAAGCCGCCGAGCAACGCGGTAATCCCACCGTCGTGGCGGACGTCCAGGCCGAGTTGGGGGACATCTACTACCGTCGCTACGCGGCGGTTGGCCACCGCCGTATGCTGACCGGTGACGTGTGGCAGTTCGACCCCGACGAGGCGATGGCGAACCAACACTACGCCAAGGACTTCCTTGACTCGCGGACGTCGGAAATCGACGACGCCGGTGAACTCGACCTGCGGCTGGCGGAAGACCGCTACCGCGCGGGCGTGTCGGCCTCCCCCGCCCACGAGGCCAGCAGTATGGGGCTGCTCGGCATTCTGTACGACGAGCAGCGCTACGAGGAGTTTCTCGAAATCTCCCACCAGTTCGTGCGCGCGAATCCTAAGAGCGCGCGCGCGAACCTCTTCTCCGGGCTGGGGCTCTGGCGGGTCGGCAGGGCCGCCGAGGCGGTCCGCGCGTTCGAGCGGGGGCTCGCCCTTCTGACGCCGGGCGAGCGCGCCCACGTGACGGATCTGTCCGTCATCCTCCGGCGGGCGGACGCCGAACGCTATGACGAGCTCACGAGCGCCCAGCGCGCGGAGTTCAACCGCATCTACTGGTCGGCGAACGACCCGCTCAAGCTGACGCCGGAAAACGAACACTTGCTCGAGCACCTCGCCCGCGTGGCGTACGCCGACCTCCGGTACTCGGCCCCCGATCTCCATCTCCGGGGGTGGGACACCGACCGGGGCGTCATCTACATCCGGTACGGCCCGCCGCCGGTCATCGCCACGTTCCCGCCCGAGACGAGCCAGATGGGCTCCGACATCGCCATGACCGGCAAGATCACCACGGTCTGGTTCTATCCGGAGCGCAACCTGCGCTTCGTGTTCTACGGGCCGCCCGGATACAACTTCGCGCGCTTCGCCGGCGAGTTCCGCACCTACGTCGAGGACGCGCGCTACGCCCAGCCGGTCAAGTACGACAATGTCCCGGTCAACGAAGCGATGGACTCGATCCCCGTCCAGGTGGCGGCCTTCCGATCCCGGGGCGCGGACAGCGGATCCACCGACCTGGTGTTCTTTGCCGGATTGCCGCTGACGCGCATGGCGAGCGGCGTGGATCTGGTGGAAGGACCCATCCAGAACGGCTTGTTCGTCACGGATCCGCTCGAGCGCGCGGTCACCACCCAGCGGCGCACGGAGACCGTGCGCTTCGCGGCCGAACACCAACTGGAGCGGCGCACGTACACGACCGAGCTGACCCCCGGCGAATACCGCTTCCGCGTCGAGGCCCGGCAGCCTACCACCGGCCGGGCGGCTCGCGGCGCGGGCCCGCTCACGGTGGAGGCCTTCAACCGACCGACGTTGATGCTGAGCGACGTGATCCTTGCCGACCGGGTCGCGCCGCGAGTCGAAGAGCCGGCGGGCCGGACCGACTTCTTCGTCGATCCGAATCCCGCCATGGAGTTTGCCCCCGGGGGCGAAGTGCATCTCTATTGGGAGATGTACAACCTCCAGCCGGATAGCACCGATCAAGTCGAATACCAGGTGGAGGTCGTGTTCCGCGTACAATCCCTCGAGCGACACGGGCTGGTTGCGCGCATCGTCGGCGGGGTCCTCGACGCGGTGGGCACCACCGCAAAGGGAGACGACCGGGTGTCCGTTCGCTACGATGCCTCCACCACGCTGGGAGGCCGCGACCGGGTCCCCGGCTGGGTGGCGGTTGACCTCGCTGACTCGCCGCGCGGGATCTACACGATGGAGCTGATCATCACCGACCGCCGCACCGGACAAATCGCCGTGCGCCAACGCGCCTTCACCGTGACGGAACCCACTCCATGAAGCGGCTGCTCACCGCCGCCCTGGCGCTGGCTCTGATCGCGGCGCCGCTCCAGGCGCAACAGGCACACCACCGCCTCCCGCGGAAATGGCTGCTCGCCGGGGTGGGCGCCCTGGCAGCCGGCTCGGTGGCCGCGCTCTACGCCGCTTACTTCGAGCGGGACATTGGGGGCTGCTCGTCGGCGCGGTGCGTGATGGGCGTCAGCGTGATCGGCGGCGGCCTCCTGGGATTCATGATCGGCAGTGAGATGGACCACCTCTACGGGCTGCGGTACAGTCACGCGCCCCCCATCTCCCTCAACGGCAAGGCACTCACCCTGGCGGTGGTCCCCACGGACCTCGCGGTCAAGGAACACACGGCATTCGTCACGGGCCTGGAAGGCATCGAAGTCGCCCGAGCGGACACCAACTTCGCGCAGATCGGCTTCAAGGCGCGGGGGCTGCGTGGCATCGGATCGATCGCGAGCGACAGCGCGCGGAACCTGCTGCTCGTGGGAACGGGCACCGGGCTCTACCGCTTCCCCATCCGCGGCGACGAG
Organism: uncultured Gemmatimonadaceae bacterium; assembly: GCA_964459705.1. GTDB lineage: Bacteria > Gemmatimonadota > Gemmatimonadetes > Gemmatimonadales > GWC2-71-9 > JAOTWJ01. The sequence goes on from CAYWNR010000265.1 coordinate 3,889, forward strand.
CCGGGAGTGCTGGTCCACGCCGGCGAGATTTCCGCCATTGCGAGCGACCGTGATCAGTTGGCCCTGGGCCTGGGATTGGACCTCCAGCTGGCCCACGTCAACGATTCGCTCGAAACCGTCGGCGCGCCGCTGCCCGGCGACGCGCGAGTCGTGGATCTCGTGTGGCAGAACAGCACGCGGTTCTGGGCGCTGACCGAAGACGAGCTCGCCGCGTACGACGTGGGCCTCGATTCGACACCCACCAAGCTGGGAGCCGTTCCCTTCGCCGCCCTGGGCCGACGGCTGGTGCTCGCCGACACCCTGGCGTTCGTCGCGGCGAGCTCCGGTGGCGTGTACGCAGTCGACATTCGGGACCCCGCCGCCCCAGTCGAGCTTGGGAACTGGAGCGGCGCGCGGTTCGCCTACGACGTCGCCGCGTCGGGAGACTTGGTCTACGTGGCGGCCGGGCCAGAAGGCCTCTACGTGCTCCGGTTCACGGGCACCGGTTTCACACCCGTTGGCCTGTCCCGCGGCGCCGGCTTCGTCGCCGCCGTGGAGGTCGCCGGCGACGCCATCTACGCCCTGGATCGCAACGGGGGCGTGCTCCGCCGCATCAGGCCAGTGTCCGACCGATGAACCGTCGGCTGTTCCTCCCGGCCGGCGCGGCGTTGATCGTGCTGGCCGGCGGCGGCGTGGTGGCGTTCAGAACCGGCAACGCGCCAGCGCCGCCGCCGGCGCCCGCTCCTCCCGCCGCCGTCCAACAGACGCCGGCGTCGGACGCCACGCTGGCGGCGCGCACCAAGGGATCGCCCGACGCGCCGATCACCGTGCTCGAGATCGCGGACTTCCAGTGCCCGGCCTGCCGCCTGTTTTTCACGGAGACTTTGCCGGCCCTGCGGCACGAGTATGTGGATGCGGGGAAGGTCCGTCTGCTCTTCGTGAACCTCCCCCTGGTCCAACTGCACCCGAACGCGGCAGCCGCGGCCGAGTTCGCCATGTGCGCGGCCTTGCAGGACCGGTTCTGGCCCGTGCACGACTCGCTCTACGCGGAACAGGAAACGTGGGCGCCGCTGGATGACCCGTCGCCCTATTTCTACTCCATCGCGAACGCCGTCGGCCTCGCGCGTGACTCGCTTGACGCGTGCCTCAAGTCCGGGCGGGAACGCGACCTGATCATGCAAGAAGCCCAAAGCGTGGTGCGCGCGGGAGTGCACGCCACGCCGTCGTTCGTGATCGAGGGAGGCCTGCTGTCCGGCGCGGTGTCGATTGAGGACTTGCGGCCGATTCTGGATTCGATCTACGAAGCGAAGACGCGGTAGCGGATCTTCGCCAACTACCAACTAGCAACCAGGTTTGCTGGTTAGTGGTTGGTGGTTGGTGGTGAGACTGAGGGTCAACGTCGTGAGGTCGACTCCGGAAAGGGCAGGTTCCCGCTGCGGAAGAGCCCGAACAGGCATGCCATCGTCCTGTCGGCAATCGTGACCAGCGGGCGCACCGTCTCTGGTGGTAGGTAGCCGCGCACCAAGGCGATTCTGAGCAGGCGCTGTGCTTCAGCCGTGGACCCGAGAGCGATGCGCGCATGGCGGAGGAACAGCGGTTTCGTGGCCAGAGCGTACCCCTCAACGATGTTCACGTCCGCTGAAACGGCCCTGTCAGGAATTCTGTGTGTGGGCCGGTTGGCTATCCCTCCGGGGTGAACC
>CAYWNR010000266.1:0-2366 GCA_964459705.1 uncultured Gemmatimonadaceae bacterium
GAAGTGAATGGCGAGCGCTGGGAGGTATTCCCGTCCGGTCGCGTGACCGTCTACCAGCGCGACGAATTTGGCCTGGTATTCCAACACGGATCGGGCACGGATCGCGTCCGCCGCTTCGTGCGCTACGCGCCGTTGGGCCCACGCCGGTGGGATGCCGCCCTTTCCCGGCTGTCGGATCGGGACCTCACCGACTTCTTCCATCATTCACAGCCTGAATGGACGAGTCCGGACGGCCGCATGGACCGTGCGCTCTGAGAGCGTGTCGGTCGCCGACCTCCATCTGCATTCGACCGCCTCGGACGGGTCCCACGCTCCGGCGGAGGTTGTAGCGCTCGCGGCTGAGGCCGGCCTCCAGACGATTGCCTTGACCGACCACGACACCGTCGGGGGCCTCGAAGAGGCGCGCGGCGCGGCGGCGGACGCGGGGATCCGGGTGATCGCGGGGTGCGAATTCAGCGTGGCGGCACCGTGGGGGGAGATGCACCTGTTGGGGTACTTTCTCCCCGAGCGAGACGACCTTCTGGGCCCGTTCCTCGCGACCCAGCGGGAGGCACGGAGCGCGCGGATGCGGGAGATCGTGCGTCGACTGCAGGCCTCCGGCGCGAGGGTGGAGTTGGAGGCGGTGCTCGCCCAAGCCGGTGGGGACGCCGTGGGTCGCCCACATGCCGCGCGGGCGCTCCTGGATGCCGGTCACGTCCGCAACGTCAACGAGGCGTTCTACCGCTACCTGGGGCGAGGACGTCCGGCGTTCGTACCGAAAGACCTCCCGCCACTGGAGATGGTGACGGCGTTGGCGGCGCGGGTTGGCGGAGTGACCTCGGCGGCGCATCTGCGAGACCGCGCCACGCGTGCCGCCCTCCAACGGCTCAGGGAGGCGGGCGTCGACGCGGTCGAGGTTCGGCATCCCGCGCACGGGGACGTGTTGGCCGCTAAGTTGGAGGCGTTGGCCCCCGAGGTGGGGATGCTGCGGTCGGGCGGTACAGATTGGCACGGCGAGCGGGAAGCCGAAACCGAGGGACGCGCCCCGCTGGGTGCGATCACGATTCCCGCGACGTGGGTGGACGACCTGGAAGCCTTGCATCGACGCCGAGTGGCGGAGGCCGCATGAGTGGAGATCAGCTGATACGCGTGGGGGATGTCGCCCCGGGGTTCACCCTGGACGCCTCCGACGGGAAGGCCTACGACTTGAGCACCGTGCTCCAGCACGCGCACGTCGCGCTGGTCTTCTATCCGGGCAACAACACCCCTGGGTGAAACCGCCAACTCTCCGCCGTGCGCGACGAGATCGAGCAGTTTCAACGAGCGGGCGTCCAGCCCTTCGGCGTGAATCACGCCGCGATTCCCAGCCATCGAAAGTACGCGGAGAAGTTCCGCTTCAACTTCCCGCTGCTGTCGGATCCCGACCGGGCGGTAACGCGGGCCTATGGCGCGCTCAAAGACGATGGGAAGGGGATCATCCGCTCGGTAGTCCTGATCAGCCAGGACGGGAAGGTGTTGTTTGCCGAGCGCGGAGCGCCCAAGACGGCGCGCATACTCGCGCCCTTGGCGGGGTAGCGAGGCTCGCCGCAGGTCCGGCACGGCGGGAGACGCGGGAGTAGGGGGGAGACAGCGGGATGGCGCGATCGGGCGACGCGGACACTCGCCTCTCCCGCTTCCTCCCGCTCTCTCCCGCAGCATCCCGCCGACTCGCCCAAGCTCGTTACCTTCCAAGGAACAGAGAACGGGGAACCAGACGCCAGTGGTCCGTGTTCCGTAAACGGGCGCGGGATCGGTTGTCGGTTGGGAGGGTTCATGGGTAGCGAGCAGCAAGAACAATCCTATGACGTCGTCGTCGTTGGGGCCGGACCGGCCGGATTGTGCGCCGGCATGTACGCGGGTCGCGGCATGCTGCGCGCGCTGGTCATCGAACGAGGGCTCCCGGGCGGCGAGCTCTTGAATACGGAGCTCATCGAGGACTATATCGGATTCGAAAGTATCGCGGGGCGCGAGCTGGCCGAGAAGATGACCAGCCACGCGCTGAAGTTCGGTACGGAAATCGTCACGGATACCGTCGAAGCCGTCGAGAAGACGGATGATGGGGACTTCCTGGTGACGACCGCGCTCGGCACGCGCTATCGTGCGCCGGCCGTGATCATCACGGCCGGCGGCATGCCTACGAAGCTGAACGTGCCCGGCGAGCAGGAATACGCGGGTCGGGGCGTGTCGTACTGCGCGGTGTGCGACGGTGCCTTTTTCAAGGGGGAGACGATCGCCGTGGTGGGTGGCGGTGACGCGGCGGTGGAAGAGGCGGAGTACCTCACGCGCTACGCGGCCAAGGTGTACATCGTGCACCGGCGTGACCAGCTCCGCGCGTCGCCGATCATTCA
>CAYWNR010000266.1:2466-5553 GCA_964459705.1 uncultured Gemmatimonadaceae bacterium
ATCGCCGTGCAGAAGTACCTCGCGGAGCGGAAGGAACAGGAGGCGGCGAGCGTTGGGACGCCTTGACGTCATCACGCTGACCAACGGGGTCTTCGCGGAGAACTGCTATCTGGTTGTCGACCGCGAGGCGGGCGAGACGGTGCTGGTGGATCCGGGCGAGGAGGTCGAGCTCTTCCTCGCCCGGATTCATTCGGAGGGTCTCACCCTGGCTGCCGTCTGGCTGACGCACGCGCATCTCGATCACGTCCTGAGCGTCGCGGAGGTGAAGGAGCGCACCGGAGTCCCCATTTGGCTCCACCCGGCCGATCGTCCGCTGTACGACCACGTGCCCGAGCAGGCGCGCGCGCTCGTGGGGCTCGAGGTCCCGCCGCTTCCCCCGCCCGATCGGGAGATCGTGCCGGGCGATTCGCTGCGTGTCGGCTCGTGCGTGTTCGACGTGCGCTTCGTGCCGGGGCACAGTCCCGGGAGCGTGGCGTTCGCGGGGGAAGGGGTGGTGTTGGTGGGCGACGCCCTGTTCGCGGGCTCGGTGGGGAGAGTGGACCTCCCTGGGGGCCATGGTCCGACGCTGATCGCCAGCATTCGCGAACAGATTCTCACGCTGCCCGACGACACCGTCGTGTATCCGGGCCACGGTCCGTCCACGACGGTCGGGCGCGAGCGGGCCACCAACCCGTTCCTCACGGGAGCGGTCAGTCTTGTCTGAATTCGGTCGCTCGGTCGAGCGATCGCCGGCAGTCGATGGGTCGGAGGCCGCGGACCCGCATCCCCGGTGTCTCCGTTGTGGGTTTCCGGTCGCCTCGCGCCCATGGGGATGCAAGAACCCGTGCGCCAATTGCGGGTTCGTCTACCCGTTGGGTGACTGCGAGGACTGAACCGAACATCGGCTCGGCCAAGGGGAGCATGGCATGACGGAAACCCGTATCGAGCGCGATCCATTGGGGGAGCTCCCGGTTCCCGCGGACGCGCTCTATGGCATCCAGACCGAACGCGCGCGGCGCAACTTCCCGATCTCGGGGCTGGCGCCGCTGCCGGTGTTCGTGGACACGATGGTGTGGATCAAGAAGGCCGCGGCCCTGACACACCGCGAAAGCGGGCGGTTGGCGCCGGAGATGGCGGATGCGATCGTGCGCGCCGCCGACGAGATCCTCGGGGGGCACCATCGCGAGCAGTTTGTCGTGGATCCGTTTCAGGCTGGTGCCGGCACCAGCCACAACATGAACGTGAACGAAGTGTTGGCGAACCGAGCAAACGAGATCCTGGGTGGAATCCGTGGCACGTACGCGCCGGTCCACCCGAACGACCACGTCAACATGGCGCAGAGCACCAACGACACGATCCCAACGGCCATTCGCCTCGGCGTGCTGTCGCTCCTTCCCGTGTTGTTGGAGGCACTGGATGGTCTAGCGGAGCGCCTCGCCGACCGTGGCCGAGCCTTCGACGATGTCTTGAAAGCCGGACGCACCCACCTGCAGGACGCCACCCCCATTCGCCTGGGACAGGAATTTGCCGGCTGGGCGCACACGGTGCAGCGGCACCGGACCCACGTCGCGCTTACGGCGGAGCCGCTCCGCGAGCTGAACATCGGTGGGACCGCTGTCGGGACCGGCCTCAACGCGGAGCCAACGTACCAGCGGGCAATGGTCGCGCATCTGATCGCCATCACCGGTCTCGAGCTGCGGCCGGGCAGTGACCCCATCGCGCTCATGCAGTCCATGGGAGACCAGGCAGCGTTCAGCGCGGCGCTTCGGACCTGCGCCATGGACGTGGGACGCATCGCCTCCGACATTCGGCTGCTCGCCTCCGGTCCCCGGACGGGGCTCAACGAAATCACGCTTCCCGCGGTGCAGCCCGGCTCGAGCATCATGCCGGGCAAGGTCAACCCGAGCATCGCGGAGATGGTGAACATGGTGTGCTTTCAGGTCCTGGGATGCGACGCGACGGTGGCCGCGGCGGCGGGGGCCGGACAGCTCGAGCTCAACGTGATGATGCCGGTGATTGCGCAGAACCTCCTCTTCGCGATGTCGATTCTGACCCGCGCGACGCGCGTGTTCGCCGATCGATGCGTCGCGGGCATCGAAGCGAACCGGGCACAGTGCGCATACTGGCTGGAGCGGAGCCCCGCGCTGGTCACCGCCTTGGCCCCGCGGATCGGATACGGCGCCGCCGCGGCCCTGGGCAAGGAGGCCCTCGAACGGGGTCTGACGGTCCGCGAGCTGGTGCTGGAGCGGGGGCTGCTCCCGCCCGAGGAGCTCGACGCCATCCTCGACCTGCGGGCCATGACCGAACCTGGCGTGCCCGGGGAGCCACAACGTTGATTTCCGGGGGGCGGTGTCGGATATTGAGGGTACTGGTGAGGGGAGGGGATTGTGCGGATTACGACTTGGGCCGAATACGGCCTCATTGTCTCGGTGCATCTGGCCCGCCACGGCGGGGAGCGACCGCTCCCGGCCCGCGAGATCGCGGAGCGTGAAGGGCTCCCGCCCGACTACGTCGAACAGATCCTGCTGAAGCTGCGTCGTGCTGGCCTCGTGACCAGCATGCGTGGGGCAAAGGGCGGGTACCGACTGGCGCGCGCGGCCAATGCCGTGAGCGTGCGGGATGTGCTCGAGGCGGCTGAGAACCGGACGTTCGAGGTGAATTGTGAGTCCTATCCGATCCACGCTGAGCGGTGCGCCGCCGAAGCCGGATGTTCGATCCGGGCGGTGTGGCGCGCGTTGCAGCGTCGGGTAGATGACTTCCTCGAGGGCGTCATGCTCGTGGACCTCCTCGCCGATGAGGTGGAGGTCGAGGAGTTGCTGCTCGAGCAGGGCGCGCCGGCATCGCGCAGCTGATCCGCACGGGTAGCGCATGGCCGGACCGCTGCTGACACCGGCCGAACAGCGCCGATATGCCCGTCATTTCAGTCTGCCCGAAGTCGGAGAGCCTGGCCAGCGGCGGCTGCGCGCGGCTCGCGTGCTGCTCGTCGGGGCCGGAGGCTTGGGCTCTCCTGCGGCCCTGTACCTCGCCGCCGGTGGCGTCGGGGTCCTGGGGCTCGTCGACGACGACGTGGTCGACGAAACCAACCTCCAGCGGCAGATCCTCTACGGC
>CAYWNR010000267.1:0-5534 GCA_964459705.1 uncultured Gemmatimonadaceae bacterium
TGTCGGACGATCTCGACCAGCTGCATGATGTGCACGGGATTGAAGAAGTGCATGCCGACCACCCGTCCGGGATCCGGCACGGCCTCGGCGATCGCGCCGATCGAAAGCGACGACGTGTTGGTCGCGAGCGTGGCGCTGACGGGGGCAGTGCCGGCGACGGTGGCGAACACGTCGCGTTTCGCGGCGAGATCCTCCACCACGGCCTCGACAACGAGGTCGACGTTGGCGACCGCGGTGGTCAGCTCCGGAACGGTGGTGATGCGATCGAGTGCAGCCGCGGCGGCTTCGGGTTGGACCTTCCCCCGCCGAACCCCACCGCCCAGGTTGGCGCGGATGCGCTCGCGCGCCGGCGCAAGCGACTCCGGTCGGGCGTCGGTGAGGGTGACCTCCCACCCAGCCTGTGCCGCCACCTGGGCGATGCCATGTCCCATGGTGCCGGCGCCAATTACGGCCACGCGACGAATGTCGCTCATCCCAGCGCCTCCCGTGCCACGTCCGCACGGTTGGTGCAGATCCCATCGACTCCGTCGGCCGCGAGCCGGCGGATGCGCGCGGGGGCGTCCACGGTCCAGGAGAACACGCGATATCCGGCCGCATGGACCTGCGCCACCAACGGCACGTCGATCAAATCCACCTGCTGCCACAGTACCGAGGCGCCCGCGGCCCGGACGTCGGCTGCGGGGTCCAGGGTGTACGAGCCGCTCAGGACGCCCGTGTCGAGCGTGGGGCGCTTCTGCATCAGCCGCCGGATGATGCGGTGGTCGAACGAGTGCACGTGGCAGCGTTCGGTGTGGGGGGCGGCGTCGAACAGCGCGAGCAGCACGTCATCCGCCTCGGCCGGGAGCCCCTTCACTTCGATGAACGCCTCCGCATAGGGGGTGATGATCGCCAGCGCGTCCGAGAGTGTCGGCACGCGCTCCCCGTTCGGGAGCCGGCATTCGTGAATCGCCTTGGCCTTGAGGTTCCGGATCGGCTCGCCCTCGAGGTCGGCGTCGTGGTAGACGATGATGCCCCCGTCCGAGGTGGCATGAACGTCCAGCTCGACGCCGTCCGCGCCCAGTTCCACGGCGCGCCGGAACGCGGCGAGGCTGTTCTCGTGCTCGTCCGCGGAGGCGCCCCGGTGGGCGATGACGAGGGGCAGGGGACGGCGTTCAGGCACCGCGGAAGATCGGCGAGCGTTTTTCGAGAAACGCGGCAAGGCCTTCCCGCACGTCCGCGCTCTGGAAGCAGCGTAACTGGTGCTCGAGCTCCGTATCCAGCGCTTCGGGCAACGACGCATCACCGCTCCGGTACACCGCCTGCTTGATCAGAGAGAGCGCGAGCGGTGGCTGATCGGCGACGCGTGCCGCCAGCGCCCCGGTCTCCGCCGCCAACCGGTCGTGCGGCACCACCTGTCCGAAGATCCCGAGCCGCAACGCTTCCGCAGCCGGGACCATCTCCGCACTGAACATCAGCTCGAGGGCTTTGGCCGGCCCCACGAGTCGGGGTAGGAAGTAGGTCCCGCCCCAGTCCGGATGCATGCCGATGCGGCTGAACGTCTGACCGATGGACGCCCGGTCCGATGCGATGCGGAGATCGCAGGAGAGCGCGAGATTGGCCCCGCCACCCGCCGCCGGTCCGTTGACGCTGGCGATCACCGGCTTGGGGGTTGCGCGGATGGCCGTGACGACGGCGCGTCCCGCTTCCACCAAGCCCCGGAACCCCTCGACATCGGATCGCTCGGCCAACTCACGCATGTAGTCGATGTCGGCGCCCGCGCAGAACGCGCGGCCGGCGCCGGTCACCACGATCACGCGAACGGCATCATCGGCAGCCAGCGCGTGGACCGCATCCGCGATCTCCTGCCGCATCTGACCGGCGAACGCGTTCAGCTTGGCCGGTCGGTTCAACGTGAGCGTCGCCACGCCCGCAGCGACGTGGACCAGCACGTTCTCGTAGACGGTCACGTCCGTTCCACGATCATGGCAATGCCCTGACCCACGCCGATACACATGGTGACGAGCCCGTACCGGCCACCCGTGCGCGTGAGTCCATGCACCAGCGTCGTCAGCAGCTTGGCGCCCGTGCAGCCCAACGGGTGTCCCAGCGCGATGGCGCCGCCGAATACATTGACCTTGGCGGGGTCCAACTCGAGATCGCGAATGCACGCGATGGACTGTGCCGCGAACGCCTCGTTCAATTCGATCAAATCGACGTCGCCGATTTGCAATCCGGCCCGCTCCAGCACCTTCCGCGTCGCCGGAACCGGTCCAAGCCCCATGACACTCGGATCTACACCAGCGACGGCGGAGGCCACGATCCGCGCGAGGGGCTCGGCGGACCGGCGGACCGGCGGACGGTCGGACCGTCCGACCACGAGTGCCGCGGCACCGTCGTTGATGCCACTCGACGAGCCAGCCGTCACGGTGCCGTCCTTCACGAACGCCGGCCTCATCTTGGCCAGTTTTTCCATGCTGACGTCGGGCCGGGGATGCTCGTCGGTGTCCACGGTCCGCCGGTCCGCCGGTCCGCCGGTCCGCCCAACTTCCACTGGCACGATCTCGTCCCTGAACACCCCCGCCGCCATCGCCTTGGCCGTCCGCTGCTGGCTCTCGTACGCGAAGGCATCCTGCTCCTCGCGCGTGATCCCATACTGGCGCGCGACCTTTTCCGCCGTCTCGCCGAGGCCGATGGTCCATTCGGCCGGCATGTGCTTGTTCACGAACCGCCAGCCGACGGTCGTGTCGGCGATCTCGGGAGGGCGCCGATCCCAGCCGGTGCCGCGTTTCAACATCACGTAGGGCGCTCGGGTCATGCTCTCGACGCCGCCCGCCACGAACACGTCACCCTCGCCCGCGCGCGCCGCGTGAAACGCGCTCACCACCGCCTGCAGCCCCGAGCCGCAGAGGCGATTGATGGTCTGGCCGGGAACGGAGACGGGGAATCCAGCGAGCAGCGCCGCCATGCGTGCCACGTTGCGGTTGTCCTCGCCGGCGCCGTTCGCGCACCCCAACAGCACGTCGTCGACCGTGGCCGGATCGACGTCCGCTCGCTCGACCGCCGCCTTCACCGCAATCGCGGCGAGATCGTCCGGACGGACATCGGCCAGCACCCCCCCCGCTCTTCCGACAGGCGTCCTTACTGCCGAGTAGATGAAGACGTCAGGCATGCCCCCGCCACGGACGGGCCGTCGGGCGGTTTGCGGGCTGGACTGCGGCCCGTCGGCCCGTCGGCCCGCCGGCCCGCCGTCTATCGCAGCCCCACCCATACCGTCTTTGCCTCCGTATAACCATCGAGCGCCTCGCGCCCGAGGTCGCGGCCAAAGCCGCTCTGCTTGAAGCCCCCGAAGGAGGCGGCGGAGTCATAGAGGTTGTACGTGTTGACCCAGACCGTGCCGGCGCGCACGGCCCGCGCGACCTTGAGCGCTTTCGTGATGTCCTTGGTCCAGATGCCGGCGGCGAGTCCGTAGATGGTCTGATTCGCCAGGTGGATGCCTTCGTCGACATCCTCGAACGACATCACGGCGAGCACCGGGCCGAAGATCTCCTCGTCCACGATCCGCATGCCGGGCTTGGCGTCGTCGAACACGGTTGCCTCGACGTAGTAGCCCTTGCCGTTCACCTTGGCCGCGTTGCCGCCGGCCACGAGCGTCGCGCCGTCCGCCTTGCCCGCCTCGATGTAGGAGAGGACCGTCTCCTGTTGTTTCTTGGAGACGACGGCGCCGAGCCTCGTGTTCTTGTCCATCGGATCGCCGGGGGTGAGCTTCTTGGCCCGTTGGGCCAGCTCCTCCACCACCTGGTCGTGCACCGATCGCTGCACCAGCAGTCTGGAGCCGGCGGCGCACACCTCGCCTTTGCCGTAGAAGATCCCGTTCTGCGCGCCGCGCACCGCGCTCTTCAAGTCCGCGTCGGCGAAGATGATGTTGGGGCTCTTGCCACCCAGCTCGAGCGTCACCCGCTTCACCGTCTCGGCGGCGTCGCGCATCACCTGCTTCCCAATGACCGTGGAACCGGTGAACGAGATCTTGTCCACGCCCGGGTGCTTCACCAGCGCCGATCCCGTGGTACTGCCGCCGCCGGGCAATACGTTGAACGCGCCGGGCGGGAACCCCGCGGCTTCCATGATCTCGGCCATCAAGAGCGCCGTCAGCGGTGTTTCCGACGCCGGCTTGAGAATGACCGTGCAGCCCGCCGCCAACGCCGGCACGAACTTCCAGCTCGCGAGGTTGAGCGGGAAGTTCCAGGGAACGATCGCGCCCACCACGCCCAAGGCCACGCGGTCGCTGAACACGAAATCGCCGTTGTCCACGGGCAGGAGGTTCCCGGCGTACTTGTCCGTCCAGCCCGCGTAGTACACGAGCGTCTCGATCGTCATGTTGACGTCGATCTTGGACTCGAACAGCGGCTTCCCGTTTTGGCGCGTCTCCAACTCCGCCATTTCGTCGCGCCGCTCGGCCAGCAATTGGCCGGCCCGGTAGAGCAGGGCGCCGCGCTTCCGCGCGGAGAGCGACTGCCAGGCGTCGCCGTCGAAGCAGCCACGCGCCGCCACCACCGCGGCGTCCACGTCGGCCGCGGTGGCATGCTGCACGCGCGCGATGACTTCCTCGGTGGCGGGGTTCACGACCTCGAATGGGTCGCCCGAGGTGGCCGGGCGCCACGCGTTGCCGATGTAGAGGTCGGTCCGCACTCAGGAACCCTTGAACGCCGGCGTCCGCTTGCCGACGTACGCCGAGATGCCTTCTTTGGCATCTTCGCTCTGGAACAGCTGCTGCTGCAGCTCCCGCTCGATGGCGAGACCGCTCTCGAACGGCACTTCGCACCCGGAGCACACGGCGCGCTTGATGTGGCCCACGGCCTTGGAGGCTTTCCCAGGCGGCACGAACTGCTTCGCGTAGGTCAGCACGTCGTTCCAGAAGTTGGCTTTGGGCAGCACGTCGTTGACCAGGCCCATGGCCTTGGCGTCCTCGTAGGTGAACAGTGCGCCCGTCGCCATCAGCTCGATGGCCTTCGACTTCCCGACGATGCGGGAGAGCCGCTGCGTCCCGCCGGTGCCCGGCAGCACGCCCAGCGTGACCTCGGGCAGGCCGATCTTGCCGCCGTCCTTGCAGGCGAGACGGATGTCGCACGCCATGGCGATCTCGAGGCCGCCGCCAACGGTGTGGCCGTTCAGGGCGCCGATGACGAGCTTGGGCGTGTGCTCGAGGCGGTTCAACGTCTCGTTGGCATGAAGGCAGAAGAAGTACTTCCACCGTGGGTCGACTTCGTTCAGCATCGTGATGTTGGCGCCGGCCGAGAAGAACTTGTCGCCCTTGCCGCGCATCACGATCACGTGGACGCTGTCATCCATGCGGGCTGTGAGAATGGCCGTGTCGAGCTGCTTCATCATGTTGTACGTGTAGGTGTTCGCCGGCGGATCGTTGAGCTCGAGAATCGCGATCCCGTTCTCCACGCGGTATTCCACCAGGGTCTGGTTGGTCGGGGCTCCCCAGTCGGCCATGTGCGTCAGTCCTCCAGTTGCAGAGTTGAGAAGGGCGGGGGACCCGCCCGGTCGGCGCC
>CAYWNR010000268.1:0-5524 GCA_964459705.1 uncultured Gemmatimonadaceae bacterium
TGAGGTTGGTGTTGATGACCGCGTCCCACTGCTCTTCGGTCATCTTCCAGATCACGCCGTCCCAATTGATGCCCGCGTTGCACACCATGATGTCCAGGCGGCCGAACGTCGCGACCACGGTCTCGACCATGCGCTGCGCGTCGGTGTAGCTCGTGACGTCGGCCTTCACGGCCAGCCCCCGCCGGCCGAGCGCCTCGATCTTGGCGACGACCGCGTTGGCCTCGGTGTCGTGGCGGCGGTAGTTGATCGCCACGTTGCAACCCTCGCGCGCCAGTGCCAGGGCGATGGCGGCCCCGATCCCGACGCTCCCGCCGGTCACGATGGCGTTCTTGTTTTCGATGCCGAGTTCCATGGAGCCTCAGCCTTCCTGGTACTGTGGCGAGATCGCCCGGATCAGCTCGTCATCCCAGGGATGACCCTCGGCCAGGAGTTGCCGCAGCTTGATGAAGTCCACCTCACGCTTGCCCTTGGGGCCCTCGTTGAACGCGCGGAACCCCGCCTTGGCCTCGGTCATCATGTTCAGGCCGAGCCATTCGCGGTTGGTGACGTTGGTGTTGTCCCAGTGCCACTGCTTGTGTTTGCGCAGACCGTTCACGGTCTTGGACACGCAGTCCGGCATCAGCATCAACAGCTTGGTGCAGAGAGCCTCGACCGCCTCATCCAGCTTGCTCAGGTCGGTCGTCGCGCTCGCCATGATCTTCTTGGCTTCGTCCCGTGCCGGACCGGTCTTGTAGTCCCCGAACACGAGGTTGCCCCACTCGTCGGCGTATCGGTCCACGATCACCATGGGGTTCGGGATCCAGGCACCGTCCACTTTGAGGACCGGCACGATCTGATTGATGAGCCCCAAGGCCAGCGCCTTGTGCGCGCTCCACATGTCGCACAGCACCCCGCTCTCCATGGCGCGCGAGAAGCCCACGTACAACGGGAGGAAGTCCGTGGACCCACCGTCCGGCGCCGATCCGTGCCGGGGTCCCGCCTGCCCGAACCGCGCCGTATCCGCGGCGATGCTGAAGTCGCACGCCATGCCGATCTCCTGCCCGCCGGCGATCCGCATCCCGTTCACGCGGTTCACGACGGGCTTGTCGCACCGCAGGATGACGTCGATCATGTCGTTGAACAGGCGCATGTACTGCTTGTATTCCTGCGGGTTCCCGGCGTAGTACTCGGCGTATTCCTTGGTATTGCCTCCGGTGCAGAATGCCTGGTCGCCCGTCGCCGTGAACACGCACGCCACGATTCGGCGATCCATGCTCGCCTGGCGGAAGGCCAGGATCACTTCCTTGACCGTATCGGTCGTATAGCTGTTGAGCTGTGCGGGGTTGTCCAGGGAGATCCAGGCGTTGAACAACCCGTCCACGGGGCGGCAGCGGGGATCCAGCGCCGGCCGGAGGTCGTAGTGGATTTCCCGGTACTGGTGGTCGTCAATCAGCGTGTGGCTCTTGAGCATGACCGGTTCCTCCGCGCGGGCCTGACCCCGCGCGTCTCGGAGTTGCTACGGGACGAGAATGGCGCGCTCCGCGATCTCGTGCGCCGCCACGCGACGCACGATCTCGGGTCCTTCGGCGAGCGGGAATGTCCGGATGAACGGCCCGAGCTCGACCGTCCCGCCGGTGACGAGCGCGAGCGCCTCGGGGTACAGCTCGGGTTTGCAGCCCCACGTGCCCTGGATGGTGGCGTCGAACGCCATCGCGTTGCTGAGGCGCAGCTCCAGCTTGGCCAACGTGAACCCGATGACCATGAGGGTGGCCGCGTAGGTGAGGAGGCCGAAGGCGGTTTCCTGGCCCGGCGCGGTGCCGGAGCACTCGTAGATCTTCCAGCTGTGATCGCCGCACCCGCGCGCCCGCGCGAAGTCGCGCACCTGCGCGCGCAGATCCTTGAACGGCGTCTTGGCGTTGATCGTGTGGCCGGCGCCGTGCGCCGCCGCCTTGGCGAGCTTGGCATCGTCCACATCGATCGCCACGACGTGCGCCCCCAGGCCCGCGGCGATCTGGGCGCTGTAGATGCCGATGCCGCCCACGCCGATCACGATGGCCAACTGATCCGCGGCGAGCCCGCTCCGCACGATGGCCTGGTACGGCGTCGTTACGGCATCGGCGATGACCGACAGATCCGCAAGCTCGTACGAACCGCGCGTCCCGACCGGACAAAGGCCGCGGCCGGGAACCACGATGTAGTCGGCAAACCCACCCTGGATGTCGTTGCCCGGCATCCGCTGTCGCCGGCATATGTTGCCACGGCCACCGGAGCAGAGGTCGCACGTTCCGCACGGCATGACCGCCGGCACGATGACCTCCCGATCCACCAGCGCGGCGTACGACGGGCCCGCGTCCACCACGGTGCCCGCGACTTCGTGTCCCAGCGTCAGTGGGAGCGGATGCTTGGTCGGAACGCCGTCCTGCCAGAAGCCGATGTCCGTGTGACAGACCCCGCACCCCGCAACCCGCACGAGCACCTCATCGTCACCCGGGGTGGGTTCCGGCAGCTCCCGAAGCTCCAAGGGAGCGCCAACCGCGGTGAGTTGTAGCGCTCTCATCGACACGTCAGACCTCCTAGCAGGTGTTCTGCGAACTCGGCGCCCAGCTCCTCCGCGTGCAGGGCACCCTCGGGTCGATACCAGCGGGCAATCCAGTTGATGGCGCCGAGGATGGCGAAGACGGCGGTCTTAGCGTTGACCGGCCGGAAATCGCCGGCGGCGACACCGTCCGTGATGATCTTCCGCAGCGCGCGCTCATAGCGGTCGCGCCCCGCGATGACCTCTTTCTGGCGCGGCGCGGACAGGGCTGGGACTTCGAACGCGAGCGGGGAGCCTTCGAGGGTCTCGATCATGACGCGCACGTGCTCGCGGATCACGTACGCTAGCTGCTCGTGCGCGGAATCGAGCTTGCGGGCACCCGCGAGGATGCGCTCCAACTCGGCGAGCGACTCGCGATGGCATTCGTAGAGCAGCGCTTCTTTGTCGGGGAAGTAGTGGTACAGGGCCGTCTTTCGGACCCCCACGAGATCCGCGATGTCTTCGAGCGTCGTCGCGTGATATCCCCGCTCCCGAAACGCGCGGAGCGCGGCGTGCAGGATCTCCGCCCGTCGGCGTTCGCGCTTCTCTCGGATGTGGGGCGATTGGGTGGGAGCCCCGGTCATCAGCGACCTCGAAACCTCGAGTTTTAACGTCGGTTAAAAGTTTTAACGATCGGTCAGATAATGTCAAGGGCCCTCCGTCGCGGCGGCCGCACGGGGCGCGCCAACGTCGCGTTAACCCGAGGACCGACATCGGAATGGCAGTGATCTTCACCCGGGGCGCCGCCGCGCCGTGGCGATGACCGCGGCCGCGCTGGGGTGGCTCGATCCATGGACGCTACCGCGCGCCGTGGGTAGCTTGTGCCCGCGCACGCATGACGCGCCGCCGCCGGACCGACTGCGTCCCGCAGGCGGGCGCGTCTCTCATTTTGGAAGGTGTATGAGCAAGCAACGAACCGGGGCGGTGGCGATCCTCTTTGCAGCCGCGGCATGCGGCGGGAAGGAAAGTCCCGCCCTCGCGACGCTCGCCGACAGCGCGAGCTACGCGGTGGGGATGAACATGGGACACTCGCTCCAAGAGGTGCGGGAAGACGTGAACCTCGAGCAGGTCGTTCAGGGTCTGCGCGACCTGGCAGACAAGAAGGACGGGCGGCTCATGCCGGCGGACGCGCAACGCGTCATTCAGGCGTACGGCGGCGAGCTCCAGCAGAAACACGCCGAGCGCCAAAAGGCGCAGGCCGACAGCAACAAGATCGCCGGGGACGCATACCGTGCGGAGAACGCCAAGCACGAGGGCGTGCAGTCGACGGCGAGCGGTTTGCAGTACGAGGTGCTGACCGAGGGCAGCGGGCCACATCCCGCGCCCACGGACACCGTCCAGGTGCACTATCGCGGCACGTTGATCGATGGGAAGGAATTCGACAACTCCTATTCGCGTGGCCAACCGGAGAGGTTTGAGGTCGACGCGGTCGTGCCCGGCTGGAGCGAGGCCTTGCAGCTGATGTCGGTCGGCAGCAAGTACCGAGTCGTCATCCCCCCCGAGCTGGCGTACGGCGTGATGGGCTCGCCGCCCGACATCGGTCCGAATGCCACGCTCATCTTCGAGATGGAGTTGCTCGGTATCGAGCCGCGAGGGCAGTAAGGGCAGTGAGGGCAGAGAACATCCAGGCCCTCGCTGCCCTCTTGCTTGGGCCGAGCCATCCGCTCATCCCGCCTATCCCGCAGCGCTATCCCGCCGTAGTCCCATCCCGTCCATCCCGTCGCTCCGGTAACTTCCATCACCGGCAACAGGGGATCATGCAGCGACGGGGGAGGGGACGATGGGACGGCTGAGGAGCACTGCCTGGTGGCGCGCGGCGGCCGCCGGCGCGCTGACGGTGGTGGCGGTGAATGTGGTGGTGGCGCAGGACGCGGGGCTCGACACCATTCGGGCCGGCCGGTTCGACTTCGGGAAGATGTGGACCTTTGAGCACGCGCCGAGCGCGTACTTCTCGGAGACGTACGGGTTCCACGCCGACTCCGCGTGGTTCGCCACGGTGCGGCTGGCAGCGCTCCGCATTCCGGGCTGCTCGGCGTCGTTCGTGTCGCCGCACGGGTTGCTGGCCACGAATCACCACTGCGTGCGGGGCCGGGTGGCGACGATGTCGCGGCCGGGCGAGTCGCTGCTGGACGACGGGTTCCTGGCGCGGTCCCTCGATGAAGAACGACGGATCCCGGGCTACTACGCCGATCAGTTGATCGCCGCCCTCGATGTCACCGACCTCGTGTTCTCGGCCACGGACTCGGTCCCCGCCGAGCGGCGTGAGGCGGCGCGCCGGACGGCCCTCGACGGCATCCAGGCCGACCTTCGCGCGCGGTACCAGTCGCTTGGCAGCCAGCTGCACGTACAGATCGTCCCGCTCTATCAGGGTGGCCGCTACTCCGCCTACGTGTTCCGCCGCGTCACCGACATCCGGCTGGTGGCGGCGGCGGAGTTGCAGATGGGATTCTTCGGCGGCGACCCCGACAACTTCACCTATCCGCGGCACGCACTCGACTTCGCATTCCTCCGCGTGTACGACGAGGCAGGGAAGCCGTTCGAGACGGATACGTACTTTCGGTGGGGTAGTGGGGGGGTGCACGAGGGCGATCCGATCTTCCTCATCGGGAACCCTGGGCCGACGAATCGCCTCAACACGGTGGCACAGCTCGAGTACCAGCGCGACGTCCAGGTCCCGGCGTTGGTCGCGAACCTCGACGAGCGGCTCTCGGCCATGCGCGCTTTCTACGAGGCCGACCCGGCCACCGGTGACGCGATCAACCTGCGGAACCGCATGTTCAGCTTGTCCAACAGCCTCAAATCCCAGTCGGGGCGACTCGACGCACTGCGCACGCCCGCGATCATGGCCCGGAAGCGGGATGCCGAGCGGCAGCTCCGAGCGGCTATCGCGGCGCGCCCCGAGCTGAGCGCGCGCTACGGCGGACTGCTCGACAGCATCGCGACGCTCCAGGCAGCCAAGCGTGCCACGGG
>CAYWNR010000269.1:0-5496 GCA_964459705.1 uncultured Gemmatimonadaceae bacterium
AGTACTTGCAGAAACCCGCCGATACCGTCCGCTTGCTGGCCACCGTCCGATCGGCGTGGAAGAAGAGTCTGGAGTTCCTCCAACAGTCACGCGACAAGTTCGACCGAGCGATGACCGCCGCCGCTTTCGCCGAAGGGGGCCTGACCGAAGCGGCGCGGGACCATCTGGTCGAGTCCCAAGAACCGGATGCGGCGGGTCCGGCGGAACCGGAGTCCGCCCGCACGTCCGGCGGCATCGCGCTCAAGGTGCTCTACGTGGACGATGAGGAAGACTTCGTCCGCACGATGGCCGAGCGCATGGAGATGCGCGCGCTCGGCGGTGAGGTGGCGCTGAGCGGCGAGGCGGCGCTGCGCATGATCGAGGGCGACGTCCCGGACGTCATGGTCCTGGATCTCCGGATGCCCGGGCTCGACGGCCTGGAGGTGCTCCGCCGCGTCAAAGCGACGTATCCCCAGATCGAGGTCATCGTGATGACCGGCCGCGGCGCGGATCAAGACGAGGAGGAAGCGAAGCAGCTCGGCGCGTTCGCCTACCTCACCAAGCCCGTGGACATCAACGAGCTCATGGAGACGGTGCGCGCCGCCGGACGCACGCGGCATGCGACGACGTGATCCCACGCCACCCGATCGTCACTCGATGATGGTCTGCCAGCGGCGGCGCCGCCCACGATGGTAACCGGAACTCCTCGCCCCTCGTCCGCCGAGCGCGATCAGGACCGGTTGATTTCCGGCGGCCGCTATCGTCGCATGGCGGTGCTGGGTGTCCTCACGGTGTCCGCCGTGGCGCTGGTGCCGCTGCTCGTGGTGACCGGCATCAGCTATCGCCAGTATCGAGCGGCGTTCGAGAACGACCTGTCCAACCCCATGCTGCGGTTCGCGACCGCCGCGCAGCAATCGCTCGGGTCGTTTCTCTCCGAGCGGTTGTCCGCCCTCGGCATGATCGTGCGGGAAACCCCGATCGAGGATCTGGAGAACTCCGCGAAGCTCGAGCGGGTGCTCGCGACCATGGCGCAGTCGTTCGGCGGCATCGTCGACCTCGGCGTCATCAACGAGACGGGAACGCAGATCGCCTACGCGGGACCGTTCGATCTCGCGGGACGGAACTACGCCGAGCACAAGTTCTTTCAGGAAGCGCGGACGCGCGGGACATCGGTCAGCGACGTGTTCATGGGCTATCGCAACCTCCCGCACATCGTCCTGTCGATCCACAAGGATCTGGGCGGCAATCACGAGCTCCTGTTGCGGGCGACCGTGGACACGGACGTCTTCCATTTCCTCGTTCGCGCCCGCGCCTCACGGCAACCGGAACAGGCCGCCTTTTGCCGCCGCTGCCATTCCCTGGTGGTGCCGCCCTTCGCCGACGCGTTCATCATCAACGCGGACGGCGTGCTCCAGACGCCGTCCCGGTTCTACGGCGACATTCTCGAGCGTTCGCTCCTCCCCCCGCTACCGCACAGCCGCGAGCCGGCGGTCACCGAGGTCGTCGACGAACGCGGTGTACCCCTCGTCGTGGCCTATGCGCAGATCGAGGCGTCGCCGTTCACGCTGGTGGTCCTCAGCCCGCGAGACGCGACCCACGCCGGCCTGCTCTCCGTACGCCAGGATCTGTTGATCTATCTCGGCATCGGCACCGTCTTGATTCTCGCGGTCGTCATCACCGGCACGCTCACCGTGGTCCGGCGGGTGCAAGAGGCGGACCTCAAACGCGCCGCGCTCTATCACAAGATGGAATACACCAACAAGCTGGCGGCCATCGGCCGCCTCGCGGCCGGTGTGGCCCATGAGATCAACAACCCGCTGTCGATCATCACCCAGAAGGGCGGCTTGCTCAAAGACTTGCTCACGATGTCGGACGAGCTGCCCTCCAAGGAGAAGATGACCGCGCTGGTGGACTCCGTCCTCACGTCGGCGGACCGCTGCGGCGGGATCACGCATCGCCTGCTCGGATTCGCCCGGCACATGGACGTGCAGTGGGAGACCATCAACCTCGACGCCCTACTGGAGGAAGTACTCGGCTTCCTCGAGAAGGAAGCGAGTTACCGCAATTTGAAGATCACCTTCGACTATCCCGACCCGCCGCCGAGCATCATCAGCGACCGCGGGCAGTTGCAACAGGTGTTCCTCAACATCATCAACAACGCGTTCGCCGCGGTGGAGGACGGTGGGCACATCGAGATTGGGATCCAACGTGTCGGTGTGGACGAGGTCACCGTGAGCGTCACGGACAACGGCGTGGGAATTCCGGAGGTGCAGCTGCCCCACATTTTCGATCCGTTCTTCACGACGAAGAAGGGCGCGGGAACCGGTCTGGGCCTTTCCATCACATACGGCATCGTCCAGAAGCTCGGCGGGAAGATCGCCGTGACGAGCAAGGTGAGAGAAGGCACGCGGTTCACGGTCACCCTTCCCATCGCGCAACCCCTCGCGCAGGAGTAGCGAGATGACCGGACCGCGCGTGTTGATCGTCGACGATGAAGCCGAGCTGGTGAGCGCGCTTCAGGAACGTCTGAACCTCCGCGGCTTCCGGGCCACCGGCGTCACGACCGGCGCCGACGCGCTGGCCTATCTCGCCGCCACCGAGTGCGACGTGGTGCTGCTCGATGTGAAGATGCCCGGGCTCGGCGGACTCGAGGTCATCGCGAAGATCAAGACCGAGCATCCCCGGATGCAGGTAATTCTCCTGACGGGGCACGGCTCGCGGCGGGACGCGGAGGAAGGGATGCGCCTCGGCGCCTTCGACTATCTCATGAAACCGATCAAGATCACCGATCTCGTTCGCATCCTGCACGCCGCCGCCGGCCGGAAACAGCCGGAGGAGAAGGTCCCATGACCACCACCACCACGGTCTTGCTCGTGGACGACGAAGCGGAGTTCGTCGAGGCACTGGCCGAGCGGCTCGAAGCGCGCGGCCTGAGCGTCGTCACCGCCGAGAACGGCGCGACGGCGCTCGAGCGGGCGAAGGAGCGGGTCTTCGACGCGGTATTGCTCGACATGGCGATGCCGGGTTTGGATGGGATCGAGACGCTGAAAGGACTGCTGACCATCAACCCGGATCTCCAGGTCATCCTCCTCACCGGTCGCGCCACCCTGCGGCAGGCGGTCGAGGCCATGAAGCTGGGCGCCCTGGACCTGCTCGAAAAGCCGGCGGACATCACGACCCTGGTGGCGCGGATCGAGAGCGCGGCCACGCGGCGCACGTCGCTCGACGACCAGCGGGTGCAGCAACGCGTGAGCGACATCCTCCGCAAGAAGGGATGGTGAGGGTCATGGACACCCTGAAGCGGGTTCGGGACGTCATGATTCCGCTGGAGCAGTACCCGTCCGTGCGCGACACCGCCACGCTGCGGGAAGCGGTCGAGGCCCTGGAGCGATCGCAGCTCGACGTCGGCTCGCGGAAGTCGTTGCCCCGCGTGCTGCTGGTGTTCGATGCGATCGAGGTGATGGTAGGCTATGTGCGCCGCCGCGACCTGATGCGCGGGCTGGAGCCCAAGTTCCTCGTCGTGCAACCGCTGTCCTATCGCAAGAAGCTGTTCGACATCGCACTCGATCCGAATCTGTCGGAGCTGTCGCACGAACGGGTGGTGAAGGGGATTCGCGAGCAGGCCAGCCGCCCCGTGAGCGACGTCATGCGGCCGATCGAAACCGTGGTGCAGGCCGACGACCACATCATGAAGGCGATTTACGAGATGGTCTCGCTGGACCTTTCGTTGATTCCGGTCCTGGATGGGAAGCGACTCGTGGGCGTGGTTCGGTCCGTCGAACTGTTCCATGAGCTCGCCCAGGTGCTTCGGCAATAGGAGCGACCACGCCGCATCGGTCGCTCGTGAGGGTCATATGTCGCAAGACTTGCTGTCCCCGACCGTCCGGACGGTCGCCGACGCCGGCGCCCAACCCGGCTCGCCGCCGCCGGAACCGGCCCGCCCCACGTCCACCCCGGCGCACCCACGGACCGACTGGAAGCGCACCCCCTTCATTTTCCTTGGCGTCGCACTCTTCCTCGCCGTGTATTTCGCGCCGTCGCTGGCCCCGGCTGTGGATCCCAAGGGGGCCGTCTTTCCGCTGACGCGCGAAGGCAAAGCGGCTCTCGCGCTCTTCTTCCTGGCGGCCACGTGGTGGGTGACGGAGGTGGTCCCCATCGGCGTTACGAGCATCGCGATCGGCGTCGTTCAGGCGTTGTTTCTCATCCGGCCGGTCCGGGTCGCGTTCACGGACTTCATGGATCCGTCGGTCTGGTTCATTTTCGGCTCGCTCATGTTCGGCATGGTGTTCGCCAAAACCGGGCTCACGCGTCGCGTGGCCTACAAGATGTTGACCCTCGTTGGCGAGCGAACCAGCCTCATCTACCTCGGCTGCTTCGCGATGACCGCGGCGCTCACGCTCGTCATGGCGCACACGGCCGTCGCCGCCACGGTCTTTCCGCTCTTCCTCGCCATCTACGCCCTATACACCGAAGACGACAAGCCCACCAATTTCGGCAAGGGCCTCTTCATGGGGATGGCGTTCGTGGCGGGCGCGGGCAGCATCATCACGCTGTTGGGCGCCGCGCGCGGCGCGGTGGCGCTCGGCTTCTTCCGGGACATCACGGGACGCTCCATTGGGTTCTTCGAGCTGACCTACTACATGCTTCCGGTCGGCGTGCTCATGACCCTTCTGCTGTGGGGGTTCTTCCTCGTCTACTATCCACCCGAGCAGAAGACGATTCCCGGACTCCAGGAACGCGTGCGGCGTCTGTATGCGACCCTCGGCCCGATCACACGCAGTGAGATCCTCGCGCTCGTCATCATCACGGCCACACTCGTGCTTTTGAGCGCCCGCTCGTTCGTCCCCGCGCTGGCGCCGCTCGACAAGAGCGCCATCATCCTCGTCGCCACGGTGCTCTTCTTCCTGTTCAAGATCGTCTCCCTCGACGATCTCGAGGGCACTTCGTGGAACATCGTGCTCCTGTTCGGCGGGGCCATGAGCATCGGGTTTTGCCTGTGGCAGACGGGCGCCGCCGCCTGGCTGGCCGTCCATTGGCTCGGCCTGCTGCACGGCACGCACTGGCTGGTATTCGTGATGGGCATGGCGGCGTTCGTGCTCGTGATCACGAACCTCATCATGAACGTCGCCGCCATCGCGATCACCATGCCGGTGGCGCTCGTGATCGCCTCGTACGTCGGCGTGGCTCCCGAGGTGATCCTGTTCGCGTGTCTCGTGACCGCGGGGATGCCGTTCCTCCTGTTGGTCGGCGCCGCGCCCAATGCCATCGCGTACACCAGCAAGCAGTTCACGGCGCGGGAGTTCTTCGTGGCCGGCGTGCCCGCCAGTCTGATGCTGCTCGCCGTCCTCGCGCTGTTCGTGTGGATCATCTGGCCAGCGATGGGCATGCCGGTGCACGTGTAGGCGGGGCCCCGTACGCGGACCGAGCGGCCCGCGATCCCTCAGCCCTTGGGCCGGATCAGCTCCTGGAAGGGCTTGTAGTCTCTGAGCGACTCGAGATCCATGTCGACGTGGAGCC
>CAYWNR010000270.1:0-5449 GCA_964459705.1 uncultured Gemmatimonadaceae bacterium
AGCGGGTTCTCGTGGGGCTGTGCGTCGTCCATGTGGCACCGGTCGGATTCGGGCCATACATTAAGGCCGGGTCATCAGTACTGGCAACTGTGAAACCAGGCACGAGGCGACGATGCGCTGGATAATCGATGACGCCGGACGACGATGGTCAGCCGAACGCGTCGGCCGAACGTCGGGCCTCGTCTCTACGAAGCATAAGCCCGGAGGTTTCCCGGCACCGGCCGACCTCGTGCGGTTTGACTGCCAGTCCGATCCACAAGAAGCCGCCCGGGAGATCACCACGCGCGCCGGACTGCTCGAGCAGTTCACCGAGTCGGAACTCAAGGCGCTGCTCAACAGCGCGCCGCGCGCCCCGTCCGCCTGACGCCCCCTGTCAATCTGGCAGCAAACTAACACCGAGAGTTGTCTGGCGCTGGCGGAACGACCGAGTCGGCGCCATGGTACGTCAAGGAAGGCAGTCTTGCGTGGCACAGGGACTGCGCCGTCGTTGGTGTCCCCAGTGCCCGCCCCAGGCGGGAGGATCAAGCGATGACCGACTCTGCCCGACCCGACGAACCCGATCGACTCCGACTCCCGGTGCTCCCGCTCCGCGAGGTGGTGCTGTTTCCGGGCGTCACGGCCCCCATCGGGGCTGGCCGCCCCGGAACGCTGCGCGCCATCGAGGCGGCGCTCAAGCGGGAGGACCGCAGGATCTTCGCCGTCTGCCAGCGGCAGAACACGGACACCGTCGAGCCGACGGGCCTCTACACCACCGGCACGGTGGCGAAGATCGGTCAGGTTCAGCGCGGCCTCGGGGGAATCCAACTGCTGCTCCACGGGGAGTTTCGCGCGAGCGTTTTGCAATACTCCGAGATCGAAGGCCACATCGAGTCCGTGGTCTCCCGTGCGCCGGACCTTCCGCCCATCGATGCGGAGGAGGCCGCGTTCGTGGCCTTGCATCGGGAGGTGCGGGAACGGGCGGCCGAGCTCGGGCAGAAGTCCGGGTTGGCGGAGGAAGTGGTGGATCAGGTGCTCGAGGGCGTGTCCGATCCTGGCCGGTTTGCCGACCTCGTCGCGGGGTATCTCGACATCTCGTCGAAAGACCGACAAGCCCTCCTCGAGACGTTCGGGGTGGAGGAGCGACTTCGCCGAGTGCTCCTGCAACTCCAGCGACAGATCGAGTTGCTGGACGCTCAGCAAGACATCAAGTCGAAGGTGCAGGAAGAGCTGGGCGAGCGGCAACGGGAGATGTTCCTTCGCGAGCAGATGAAAGCGATCCGTCGCGAGCTCGGTGACGACGACGACGAGGCGCTGGCGGACGAACTGCGCGAACGACTCGCGGGCATTACGCTGCCGGACGAGGTTCAGAAGGAAGTCAAGCGGGAGCTCGCGCGTCTGGCGCGCACGCCAAAGGAGGCCATGGAGGCGCAGGTCATCCGCACGTTTCTGGAGACGGTTGCGGAGTTGCCGTGGAACGAGCGGAGCCCAGAGCATCTCGACCTGCGGCGCGCGGCGGAGATCCTCGACGAAGATCACTTCGGCCTAGCGGACGTGAAGGATCGGGTGCTCGAGTTCCTGGCGGTGCGCCAGATGCGGGCGCAGCGCGGCCAGGAAGGTGAGGAAGTGCCCGGCAACGAGGACGACCGGCGCGCACGCGGATCGATCCTGCTGTTCGTGGGGCCGCCGGGAGTGGGCAAGACGTCGATCGCCAAGTCCATCGCGCGCGCGATGGGGCGGAAGTATGTGCGGATCTCGCTGGGCGGCGCCCGGGACGAGGCGGATATCCGCGGGCACCGACGCACCTACGTGGGAGCGATGCCGGGCCGCATCGTCCAGGGGATGAAGAAGGCGGGGACGAAGAACCCCGTGTTCCTGCTCGACGAAGTGGACAAGCTCGGCATCTCGTTCCAGGGAGATCCTGCGGCCGCGTTGCTCGAAGTTCTCGACCCCGCACAGAACGATTCGTTTACGGATCACTATCTGGGGGTCCCGTTCGACCTGTCCGAGGTGCTGTTCGTCGCGACCGGGAACTTCCTCCAGAACATCCCGGCCCCCCTGCTCGACCGGATGGAGCTTGTCGAGTTCTCGGGTTACACCGAACAGGAGAAGCTCGAGATTGCGCGTCGCTATCTGGTCCCACGCCAGTTGTTCGAGGCGGGCTTGAAGACGGAGCAGTTGCGTTTCGAAGACGACGGGCTTCGCGCCACGGTGACGGGATACACCCGCGAGGCGGGCGTCCGCCAGCTCGAGCGGGAGATCGGCAAGGTCGCGCGCAAGGTTGCGCGGGAGATTGCGGGGCATGAGGCCAACGCCGTCACCGCCGACGCCGATGCCATCGCCAAGCTGCTCGGCCGGCCGCGTGTGCACCCGGAACGGGCGGCGCGCGCGCCGGAGATCGGGATTGCGACTGGGATGTACTATACGCCGGTTGGTGGCGACATCATGTTCGTCGAGGCCTCCATCATGCGAGGCAAGGGCGACCTCGTGCTCACCGGCCAGCTGGGCGACGTCATGAAGGAGTCGGCGCGGGCCGGCCTCACCTACGCCAAGACGCACGCGGACGAGCTGGGCATCCCCGCCGAGCGGTTCATGGGACGGGATGTCCACATTCATGTTCCCGCGGGTGCCATTCCCAAGGAAGGATCGTCGGCCGGGATCACGATGGCGACGGCGTTGGTGAGTGCGCTCTCGGGCATGCCCGTGCGGCACGATGTGGCCATGACCGGAGAGGTGACGCTGTCGGGTCGCGTGCTCCCGATTGGCGGTGTGACCGAGAAGGTGTTAGGCGCACTCCGCGCGGGTATCAGCACGATCATCCTGCCGAAGGAGAACCTGGCGGATCTCGATGATCTGAACGAGGCCGAGCGGAGTCGGCTAACCGTGCACCCGGTCGAGCATCTCTCGGAAGCGCTGGATTTGTTGCTGCTCCGGCCGGATGCGCGACCGGTCAGCCCGAACGGGCAGGAAACGGAGACCGACGGACGCGGTGTCCCGATCTCGGTCTAGCGACCGGGGTCGGGTTACCAGGCCATCGCGCGGAGCAGCATGTCACCGGCGGCACGGAGCCACGCCTCGGCCTCGGCGGACACGTGATGGCCGAGCGCGTGGAACCCGGCGCACAGCACGATTGCTTGGCGTGCCAGCAAGTCTGGATCTACGTCGTCGCGGAAGTACCCCATGCCCTGCCCGTGGGAAACGAGTCGGGCGAGCGTCTGCGCCTTTTCCCGGGCCCACTGCTGGGCGAGCGTCCCACCCGCCTGACCGCGGTCCACGAGCAAGCTGACCAGCTCGGGGCGTTCCGCGAGTTCCGCGAACAGAACACCGACGGCCGTGCGAAAACTGTCCGGCGCGGTCTTGTCGCCTGCGGGCGGATGCTCGGGGTTCTCAGGCAGGGGACCGGCCGCGGCCCGGAACAGCCCGTTCTTCGACCCGAAGTAGTAGTAGATGAGCTGCTTGTTGACGCCGGCGCGCCGTGCGATGTGGTCGACGCGTGCCCCGGCGAAGCCGTGCGAGCCGAACTCACGCCGAGCCGCTCTGAGAATCAGCGCCCTGGCTTCCCCACGTCGCACCTACGAGCCCCCGTTCTAGCAACCAGATGATCATAAGCCACTTATGGGCGTTTCTCAACCAACTGGTTATTTGAAATTGCTAGCTGGTCACGCGATCGATCGAGGACTCTACAAGGCCGCAAAAGAGCTGGTCGCCAGACCAAACGCCGTCCCACTCAGGATCCCCTCGGGCAATCAGCCCTCCGTCGGCGAGCAATAGGACGATCCTGGTCCCAAACCGGCCGGTGAGCAACTCGGCGTCAGCCGCGCGCACGTCCACCGGCGCGTTGGCCGGTGGCGGATCGGGACTCCAGACTCTCATGGAGCGCCCCGCGACCGCCCTGGCGCGCAGCGCCGGCGCCATCTCCTGAAGCTCCTCTGCGGGCGCGACGCACAGCACCTCCCCCGACGCCCGCACGATGGCCCGGACGGCCGTTTCCCGGACGGCGCGCTGCCCTGTCACGCGGACGAAAAGCTCCGCTCCCGTTGCGGGTTGCTCGATCAGTTCCCGCTCCAGGCCGTCGAGCCGGCGCCCTTCCGCCTCCAGAATGGTCGCGAACACCGTCATCGGCTGAACCGCGCGGTAGCGCTTGGGCGTGGCTTCGTCAGCGCGCACCGCCGCCCCCTTTGCCACAAGTCCGTCGAGGGCCTGATAGGCGTTGGCTCTCGCGATGCTCACCGCGCGGGCCACCGAGTACCCACTCGACGGACCCAACGCGAGGAGGGCCCGGTACACGCTGGACTCTGTAGGGGTGAAACCGAACGCGGACAGATCGGTCATAGTAGTTGATGAAACTACTACCATGACGCCCGGCCCATCAAGACGGACCGCTCAGCCGGTCAAGTAAACTCGAGTGTCCAGCCTGCCAGTTTCGCGATCAGCGCGAGACGGAACGTCACGTCCGTTTGGCGGCGTTCCGCCGCCTTTCCGTCGAGCTCGAGGGGGAACCAGAAGTCCACGAGTCGCGTGCGCGACTTGGGAATCCCCCGGAGGCTCTTCGGGGCCCACACGCCGGATGCGTCCACGTCTGCGACCAGGCGCCCCAGGATCTTGACCGCGGTCTCGTTGGTGTGGAGCATGTTCATGCGTGCCAAGAGCTCGATCCAGTGCAGCGCGAACGGGAGATCCTTCGGGGCCCCGCTCCGGTCTGCCTCAAGGGGATTTCCCAGGAGGGGATAGACGGGGGGGATGACCTTTCGCCCGATGGTAATGACGAATTTCTTCTTCGGAGCGGGCTGCGCGAGGTAGACGCAGAGCCGCTCGATGAACCCGGCCCGCTCCCGGTGCAGCGACGTCATGTAGGCCACCATTGCGACGGAGAGCACCGATGGAGGGTAAGCCTCGGGGAAGAGGATGTTCCGGTTGCCTTTCCGGATGATCACCTTGTCGGCCAGGTCGCTCCGCAGGAACTGCGACACGTTCGACGCCACCCGATGTGCCGCGCCGCGTACCCGTGGATCCTCCACCAACCCGGCGTGCGAGAGTGCGGTGGCCGTTCCCTCCCGGAACTGTTCGCGCGACCACGCGACGAGGTCCGGGTTGCCTTTGGCAGCCGTCTTGTACTCCATGCGCAATTCCGGCGCCTCGTCGCGCGACAACACCCGGTAGAGGAACCGGTCCGGGAGCCGGAATGCCCGCTCCTCATGCGGCACGCCCAACTCGATCAACCGGCGGTACTGGGCGATAGTGCCGACATCCTTGTAGCCCTGGGTCTTGTTCGCGGCGAGCCCCAGCAGGTTGTCGCCCCACAGGCCGTTCTTCCGCTGCTTCTTGATGATCTGCTGGACCTGCTTGGACTGCACGGCCTCGGCACGGGCCGCTTCGTAGTCCTCGGGCGTGGCCGATCCGGGGGGGAGGATATCCCGAAGCGTCCGCCACTTGATCGCGGAACATGCGTACGCCCGTAGCCAACTGACGGGCA
>CAYWNR010000271.1:0-5441 GCA_964459705.1 uncultured Gemmatimonadaceae bacterium
CGTCGAGCGCCACGAGCTCGACCACGGCGGCGTGCAGCTGATTCTCGTCGCGCATCGGCGCGGAGCAGCCTTCGAGATAGCTCACCGAGGCGCCTTCTTCCGCCACGATCAGCGTCCGCTCGAACTGCCCGGTGGCGCTCGCGTTGATCCGGAAGTACGTCGACAGCTCCATTGGGCATTTGACGCCCTTGGGGACGAAGGCGAACGAGCCGTCGGTGAAGACGGCGGAGTTGAGCGCGGCGAAGAAGTTGTCGGTCGGCGGCACCACGGAGCCCAGATACTTCTTCACCAGGTCCGGGTGCTCGCGGACGGCTTCGGAGAACGGGAGGAAGATCACACCCGCTTCCTTGAGCTTCCCCTTGAAGGTCGTCGCGACCGACACGCTGTCGAACACCGCGTCCACGGCCACGCCGGCGAGGCGCTTCTGCTCGGAGAGCGGGATGCCAAGCTTCTCGAACGTAGCGAGCAGCTTCGGGTCCACCTCATCGAGGCTCAGGACCTTCTTGTCCCGCTTGGGCGCCGAGAAGTAGTGGATGGCCTGGTAGTCGATTGGTCCATACGTCACGTTCGCCCAGCGCGGTTCCGTCATCGTGAGCCAGTGCCGGTACGCCTTGAGGCGCCATTCGAGCAGCCACTCCGGCTCTTCCTTCTTGGCGGAGATCAGCCGAATGATGTCTTCGTTGAGGCCGGCCGCGACACTGTCGGACTCGATGTCGGTCTCCCAGCCGTACTGGTAGGGTTTCTTGACCTGGGTTTCGATGGAACTCATGCGTGCTCCTGTTCGGGCGACGCCGCAGGCTCACCGCGCGGTTCGCCATCGCCGATCGCGTATTCGCAGGCATTACAGCCGCTCACGATGTGCCGGTCTCGCTGGACACCCGGACCGAGCAACTCCGTGAGAAAGGCCAACTCGGTGTCGCAAACTTCGGGAAACCGCTGCGCCACGGCGTGCATGGCACAATTGTGCTCCGCGAGGCGGACGTTGCCGGCGGTTCCCGAGAGGTTCGGCATGAACCCCTCCCGCTGGAGGAACTCGACCACGGCCGCGACGCGCTGCTCGAAGGGCGCGTCGCCCAAGCGCGCGAGAATCTCATCGGCCTGGCGACGGAAGCGCTGCTCGAAGAATCGGCGGACGGCGTCGCGGCCGGCGTTCTTCTCGAGGAAGTCCAGGGCCGCGGTCAGCTCCGCTTCGTACCGATTCGGAAAGAGCGCTTCGCCGCGGTCCGACAAGCGGTACGTATAGGTCGGCGCGCCCTGACCGCGTTGCTCGCGGTCGTACTCGATGAGCTGGTCCGCTTCGAGCTCCTTCAGGTGGCGCCGGACGGCGTTCGTGGTCACGCCATGCACCGCCGCAAGTTCTTGCGCGGTAAGCGGTTGAGCCTTCTTCAGCTCGAGCAGGATCTGTCCGCGCAGCCCCTTGTGGGCGGCGAGCGCGGGCGTCGCCAGGTTCGGCTCGGTCATGGGCGGAAGGTAGCAGCGGGTACACACTAAATCAACAATTTAGTGTGCCATTTCTAAACAGTTGTCAGAACATGAGATGCGACAATGTTGCCCGTCACTTGAAAGGCCAGTGTTCTAAGCGTCGCTGGTGTCCCGGGATGTCCCCTGGGGCACTCGGGAAACCCGCACCATGAACGGTCCGTTGCTCCTCCCGGAGCCCTGGAACTGACTGCGAGCACGCGAGCAAGCCACGGGATCGAAGTTGCATCGGGTGGTACGGGTGGAGAGGATTCGTGGGTGAATGGAGATGCGAGCCGGCAGCACCGGCTTTTGATCATTCGGATCGAGGAACTGGCCGCATCGAGAGAGAACGGAGCGGAAGCAGGATGCAGAGAGAGTCAATCGCGGCCCTCTTGGTCGTGTCGGTGGCGACGGCATGCGGCGGAATCCGGGGCGCGAAATGGGAAGGCAGCATCACGGACAGCGCAGGGGTAGCGATCGTGCAGAACCCGGCCACCGGACTCTGGAAGGCCGGCGACGCGTGGACCGTGAAGGAGGAACTGCGGATCGGCACGGCGGAGGGCGAAGCCGAATACCAGTTCGGGATGTTGACCGGGCTCGGAGTCACCAGCGACGGGACTATCGTCGTGGCGGATCAACAGGGCCAGCATCTCAAGGTCTTCTCGGCGGACGGCAAGTACGTGCGAACGATTGGCAAGGCTGGCGCAGGGCCTGGAGAGTTGGGACTCGGCATCGGCGCACTGGTCGTCGGTCCGGGAGACACGCTGCTGGTCGCGGATATGGGCAATCAGCGGGTGAATATCTATCTGGTGGACGGGACATTCGTCCGGAGCTTTCCCCTGGACATTCGCCAAGGTCTCCCACTCCGCTGGGAGGGCACGAGAGACGGCCGGCTGGTGAGCCAGGTGCGGCAGGTACAGTTCCCGGGCATGCCGGCTCCAACGGATTCGTCCGACGTGATCGTCGTCCGGCGCAGCGACGGCACGGTGGGTGACACTCTCCTGAGGGTCCCATCCGGGAGGACGCTGTCCCTCGGAGGCCCGCGGCCCGAAGTCAAGCTGTTCTCTGCCGAGCCAGCCTGGGCGATGTACGACACCGACCTCCTCTATGGTGTCAACGACACGTACCGCATCGGTGTGTATGCACCCGGCGGCACCTTGCAGCGCGTCATTACCAAGCCCGCCACACCTGGAGCGATCTCCGACGCCGATCAGCAGGCGATGCTGCACGCATTCGAGCGATTGTGGAAGCAGTTCGGTCTGTCGCCGCAACAGGTCGCGGCTGCCAAGCAGACCATCAAATTCGCCGAGCGCTATCCCGCGTACTTCCAAGTGCTCGAGGGCATGGACGGATCCATCTGGGTGCAGGGGATTCAGTCGCCGACGAACCTGCCGCCGGAGCTGCAGGAGTCGTACAACCCACAGCTCGACCTTGGTACTCCCGAGTGGGACGTGTTCGATGCCGAGGGGCGATACCTGGGACTAGTCAGGATGCCGGCGCGCTTCCAGCCCCTACGGTTCGTTGGGAATGACGTGTATGGCGTTCAGCGCGACGACCTGGACGTGCAATACGTCGTGAAGCTCGCGATCGAGAAGCCTGACGCTACGTGAGGCGCCGATCCGAGTTTGGAGTGATTCGCGAAGACGACGGCAAATCTGACGAGGTGGCTCGGCGCCGGTGACGATCCGGCGGACTGAGCCACTCTCCATGTGTGGAACGGAGACGGGATGCGAGCAGCGATAACCACCGCCCTGCTGGCGGTGACGGTAACGGCGGCGTGTAGCGGGGACCCGAGCGCCAAATGGGAAGGCAGCATCACCGATAGCGCGGGGGTCGCCGTCGTCCGGAACCCGGCGACTGGGCTCTGGGGACCGAGTGATGCCTGGACCCTGACCGAAGAGCTGCGGATCGGAAGCGCCGAGGGCGAGCCCGAGTATCAGTTCGGACTGCTCCTCCCCGCGCGCAGCATCGGGATCGCAAGCGACGGCCGGATCGTCGTCTTCGACGCCCAGGGTCAGCACATCAAGGTGTTCACACCGGACGGGAAGTACGAGCGCACGATTGGCCGCGCCGGGAACGGACCGGGCGAGATCGGCCCAGGCCAGCAGAGTCAACTGCTGTTGACTCCCGGCGATACCGTCTTTCTCAGCGACATGGGGAACCAGCGGGTAAGCCTGTTCCTGCTTGACGGGACGTTCGTCCGGAGCTTCCCGCTCAACCTGGCCGCCGGCATTCCCATCCGATGGGAGAACGCGGCGGACGGGCAGATCGTCGCGCAAATGCGCCCCTTCCCGGGTGCCACCGCGGTGCCCGATTCGATGGACGCGATCACGGTTCGCCGGCTGGACGGCACGGTGGGGGATACCCTCATGCGGGTACCATCCGGCAAGACGTTCTCCATGACGGGCGGCCTACCGGAGTGGAACTTCTTCGTGCCCGAGCCGCTGTGGACGCTCTGGGGCCAGAAGATTCTCTACGCCGTGAATGACAACTACCACATCGGCGTCTACAACCAAGGGACACTCGAACGCGTCATCGAGAAGCCTTTCACGCTGGATCCGGTGACGGACGCGGACCAGCTACCGATGAAGGAGGCGCTGAGAAAGCTGGTCCTGGCTCAGGGGGCGCCGCCCCAGTTAGCCACGCAACTGGTAACCACGCGCATGCACTTCGCGCCGAACTATCCGGCGTTCGCGCAGATGCTCGCGGGGCCCTTCGGCACGATTCTCGCGCAGTCGGTCGTTCCCGTTTCGAAGTTGTCGGCCGAAGAGCGTGAGAACTTCGATTTCCTGTCCGGCTCGATGGGATCCCGCGAGTGGGACGTCTTCGACGATCAGGGCCGGTACCTGGGTCAGGTCACGATGCCGCCGCGATTCCAGCCGATCGTGTTCCAAGGAACGGACATCTATGGTATCCAACGGGATGAACTGGATGTGCAGTACGTCGTGAAGCTGGCAGTCGCGAAGGACGAGAATTAGCGCGGACGGGGCGGGGAGGAGCGGGGCTCGCCACCCGCTCATCCCGCTCCGCAAAATCGATTACCTTCTGCGGACAACCCAACAGGGGTGCCTGCCGCGAAGGCGGGCTGAGATCACACCCTTTGAACCTGACCCGGTTCGGACCGGCGGAGGGAGATTCCATGACGCAGCCAGCCAGCGTCACCCAAATGACGTTCGCGCGCGCGGGCGAGATCACCGACGCCATGCGGTTCGTGGCGGAGCGCGAGGCGCTCGCGCCCGAGCTGATCCGTGACGAGGTGGCCCGCGGCCGTCTCGTGATTCCCGCGAACATCCACCACCTGGCCGGCGCGCTCGAGCCGATGGGCATCGGCAAGGTCGCCAAGGTCAAGATCAACGCCAACATCGGCAACTCGGCCGTATCGTCGAGTATCCCGGAAGAGCTGGAAAAGCTCCACCGCGCGGTGCACTACGGCGCCGACACGGTGATGGATCTCTCGACCGGCGCGGACATCGACGCGACTCGGGCCGCCATCATCGCGAACTCGCCGGTGCCGGTAGGCACGGTTCCCATCTACCAGGCGGCGGTCGAGGTGGACGAGGCGGTGGAGCTGACGCCGCAGGCCCTGCTGGACGGGATCGAGCACCAGGCAAAGCAGGGTGTGGACTACATGACGATCCACGCCGGGATTCTGCTGGAGCACTTGCCGCTGGTGTATGGCCGGGTCACGGGGATCGTGAGCCGCGGGGGGGCGCTTCTGGCAGCATGGATGGTGGCGCACCGGAAGCAGAACCCGCTGTACGCGCATTACGACGAGATCATGGAGATCCTCCGCGCGTACGACGTCACGATCTCGCTGGGCGACTCCCTCCGGCCGGGCTCGATCCACGACGCGAGCGACAAGGCCCAGTTCGCGGAGCTGGAGACCCTGGGGGAGCTGACGTCACGCGCCTGGAAGTACGACGTCCAGGTGATGGTTGAGGGACCCGGCCACATCCCGATGCAGCAGATCGAGATGAACG
>CAYWNR010000272.1:0-3715 GCA_964459705.1 uncultured Gemmatimonadaceae bacterium
AGATTCGGGAAGTGAAGCTGCTCGTCGTCGGGGCGGCGGTCGTGCTCGCCGCGTGCGTCCGATCGTCCGCCCCCAAGGCGCTCCCGCCCTCCATCGAGCAAACGGTCGAAGGCTCGCCGGCCGCCACGTTCCAGGCGGCCGTGTCGGCCGTGAGCGCGCAAGGCCTTCCCCTCCGCGAGGCGGACCCCGTCACCCGCGTCATCCAAACCCAGTTCGTGGATATGACGGAGTACGACCGGCAGGATGCGGCACAGTACCCCGCTTCGGAACGTACCGTCCGGTTCAAGATCCTGATCGCGCCGAACCCGAACGGTCGGGGCTCGGCGGTCGCCATCTTCGGACTCTACGCCCCATTCCGCTCCGGCTACGTCACCTCCGAGCGGAACGAACGCACCATCCCCAGAGACCACCCGGCCATGACGATCGTCAAGCGTCTCCGGGACGACATCGTGAAAGCCGTCGGCGGGGGGTGACGTGATGGGAGGACCGGGTCCGGCGGATCGCGAGTTCTGCCGAGCGATCCTCCCCAAGGTTTCGCGGACATTTGCGCTGGGCATCCGGATGCTGCCCGCGCGGCTTGGCGACGCCGTTCGCACCTCGTACCTCCTGTGCCGCATCGCGGACACGATCGAGGACGCGTCCGGCATGTCGCCGGACCGGAAAGGGGACCTGCTCGCACACTTCGCGGGATGCTTGAACGCTCACGCGCCCGACTGCGAGACCCTCGCGACGGCGTTCGCCCATCCCCGCACGGACGAAGAGCGTCTGGTGCGCGAGAGTATTCGCGTCTTGCGGGTGTTCGGCAGCCTCCGCCCCGAGGTGCGCGACACGGTCCGGCCCTGGGTACAGGAGATGACGCGCGGCATGGCGGAGTTCGCGGCGCAGCGGGGCCCGCGTGACGGGCTGGCCGCGCTCGCGACGGTGGCGGACCTCGAGCGCTACTGCTACTACGTGGCGGGCACGGTGGGTCATCTCCTGACCGGTTTGTTCCGCATCCACCACCGGCGTATGGCCGCCGCACGGGTCGCCCGCCTCGAGGCCCTCGCCACGTCGTTCGGACTCGGCCTGCAGCTCACGAACATCATCAAGGACGTCGCCGACGACCGGCGGCGCGGGTGGAGCTTCGTCCCCAGCGAGCTGTGCGAGTTATCGGGGCTCCGGCCGGACGATCTTCAGGATCCGTCGCATGGCGCGCAGGCGGACGAGGTCATGCAGGCGCTCATCGCCAAGGCGAAGGCGCACCTACGGGACGCGCTCACCTACTGCACGACCCTGCCCGCGGCCGCGTACCGGATCCGGATCTTCTGTTTGACCTCCCTGTACTTCGCAGTCCGGACGCTGCGGCTCGCCGAACGCGACCCGCGGCTGTTGGACCCCGCGCACAAGGTGAAGATCACGCGCGGCGAGGTGTATCGGACCGTCCTCGCCACCCACGTGATCGCGCCGTTTGACGCGTTGGTGCGGGGATACTACCTGCATCTCGCCGGTGAGGGCTGAGTGGGAGCACTCCGTCCCCCGGACGGGTTCGGCGGCGCGTTTCGGTCGGATCCGACGGCGCGCGCGCTGTACAGCGAAGGGGCTGGACCGTTCCGGATTCTCCCCGCCGCCGTCGCCTTCCCGCGCGACCGCGCCGACATCGTCGCCCTCGTGCGGCACGCGGCCGACACCGGTCTGTCGCTCACGCCGCGCGCTGGGGGAACGGGCATGCCCGGCCACAACGTGGGTCGGGGCATCGTCGTGGACCTCGCAGCCTTGGACCGTCCGGCACGTGTGGCGCTCGCCGGTTCGGCCAATCTGGGTGCGGCAGTCAGATGCGGGGTGCTGGACCGGATTGCCGGCCATTTCCACCTGCGGCTCCCGCCCGATCCCTCCAGCGCCGTCGCGTGCACGATCGGCGGGATGGTCGCGACCAACGCGTCCGGGGCGCGGAGCTTCGCCAAAGGCAGCATCCGCCCGTGGGTACGGGGCGTCGAGCTGGTCACCGCGGATGGCGAAGTTGGGTGGGTGGGGCGCGAGGGCGCCCGGCGGATCACGCGCTACCCCACACCCCAGGAACGACGCGAACTGGCGGAACAGCTCCAGATCCACGAGCGGCTCGGGGGTGTGGGACTCAAGATCGAGGCCGCGCGCGACGAGATCGCGCGCCGGTTCCCGCGGACCACGAAGAACTCCGCCGGCTACGCGCTCGACGCCTATCTGTCGTCGGGCGAGCTGGTCGACCTCATCATCGGCGCCGAGGGAACCCTCGGCATGGTGACACGAGTCGAGGTCCAATTGGAGCGGACGCCCGAGGCGGTGGGCACGCTCGTCATTGCGTTGGCCGAGCTGGCCGCGCTTGGCGAGGTCGTGGCCGCCATCCGGCGGGTGGCGCCGGTCGCTATCGAGATGCTGGATCGCACGTTTCTCGATCTCGCCGGACCGGACGCATCCCCCGTGCCGCTCGACGGCGTTCATGCCCTGCTCCTTGTGGATGTCGAAGGACGCGCGCCCGCGGACGTCGAGGCCGCGCTGACCGCCGCGGACCATGCGGTGAGCGGGTTGGCCAAGCACACGGCCGCCGCCGCCGACCCGATCATGCGCAAGGAACTGTGGCGCATTCGACATGCCGCCAGTTCGGCCCTCGCGACGTTCCCGGACAGCCGCCGCTCGCTCCAGATCATCGAAGACGGGTGCGTCCCGGTGGCGGCGCTGGGCGCGTATGTGACCGGGGTGGAGGCCGTGGCCGCCGAGGTCGGCATTCCGGTGATCATGTTCGGCCATGCGGGTGACGGCCACCTGCACGTCAATGCGCTGGTCGATACGGCGCAGCCCGACTTGCTCCACCGGCTGGAGCGGCTGTTCGCCGGCGTCACGGCGCTGGTCGCCGAGCTTGGCGGCACGCCGAGCGGCGAACACGGCGACGGTCGGCTCAGAGCGGCGGCCCTCGACCGCATCTTCGGGCCGACCATCACGAGCCTGTTCGCCGACATCAAGCACGCGTTCGATCCCACCGGGATCTTCAACCCCGGTATCATCGTTCCGGACGGACGGCCGGCGCTCGACGATCTCAAGGTAGGTGCCGGCGCGGCGGCAATCCCCGACGCGGTAGCCACCGCGCTGCGGGCCCGCGAGCGGGGCGGGCGCTGGGACCGGGCACCGCTCACGCTGCTTGACGAGCCGGCATGAGGCCCTACCTCGATCTCCTCCGCCACGTGCTCGAGCATGGGCGCCCCAAAGCCGACCGAACCGGCACGGGCACGCTGAGCGTGTTCGGCTACCAAACCCGGTACGATCTCGCCGCCGGGTTTCCGCTGGTGACCACCAAGAAGCTCCACCTCCGGTCGATCATCCACGAGCTGCTCTGGTTCCTGCGCGGGGAGACCAACGTCCGGTCGCTGCAGAAGGAAGGCGTGCGGATCTGGGATGAGTGGGCCGACGCCGAAGGCGAGCTCGGTCCCATCTACGGCCGTCAGTGGCGATCGTGGCCCACGCCCGACGGCGGCCAGATCGATCAGATCAGTCAGG
Organism: uncultured Gemmatimonadaceae bacterium; assembly: GCA_964459705.1. Lineage (GTDB taxonomy): Bacteria > Gemmatimonadota > Gemmatimonadetes > Gemmatimonadales > GWC2-71-9 > JAOTWJ01. The sequence goes on from CAYWNR010000272.1 coordinate 3,505, forward strand.
TGATCGAGGAGATCCGCCGGAACCCGACGTCGCGACGGCTGATCGTTTCGGCATGGAATGTGGCGGACCTCGACCGCATGGCGCTGGCGCCGTGTCACACGCTATTCCAGTTCTACGTGGTGGACGGCAAGCTCTCGTGCCAGCTGTACCAGCGGAGCGCCGACCTCTTCCTGGGCGTCCCGTTCAACATCGCCTCGTACGCGTTGCTCAC
>CAYWNR010000272.1:3815-5428 GCA_964459705.1 uncultured Gemmatimonadaceae bacterium
GGTTCAAGGCGATCACCATGGGGCACGTGCTGATCATGGGACGCCGGACCTTCGAGTCGATCGGGCGGCGGCCGCTGCCCGGGCGCCCGTGCATCGTGCTGACGCGGAGCCCCACCTACGAGGTGCCGGCCGGTGTCACGGTCGCTCCCGACCTGGCGGCGGCGCTACGGCTGACCGCGGACGCGCCGCGCGTCTTCGTGGTCGGCGGCTCCTCGGTCTATCGCGCCGCGCTCCCGCGCACCGACGAGATGTTCGTCACGCGGGTCCATGCGCGGGTCGAGGGCGACGTGCGCTTTCCTGACGTGGACTGGTCGGCGTGGAGGCTCGTCGACGAGGAACCCCATCCCGCGGACGCGCGCCACGCGTTCCCGTTCACCTTCCAGCACTTCGCGCGCAACCGCTGACGCACACAACACCAAAAAAACTATTGCGTTACGTCGCTGCATGTCGTATCGTGTAGCCCATCACAAGCCATCACCGGAGCGCGATGCGCATCGGGCTTGCGTACAACCAACGCCCAAGTACTGGTTCATCGGATCGGGACCCAGCACACCCCGCCGATTTCCCTGTCACCCAAGACGCTTTCGTCGAGTGGGATGAGCCCGAGACGATTGACGCCGTGGTGCAGGCATTGCGTGGGTTCGGTGAGGTCGTTCGCCTCGAAGCGGTCGGCGACTTCGCCGAGCGGCTCGCGCGCGCGCAGGTGGACCTCCTGTTCAACATCGCCGAAGGCGTCACCGGCGCCAGCCGGGAAGCGCACGTTCCGGCCATCGCCGAGTTCCTTGGCGTCCCATACACGGCATCGGACCCGCTGACGCTGGCGTTGGCGCTCCACAAGGGGCGGGCGAAGGAAACGTTCCTGGCTCGGGGCATACCCACCGCCCCGTTCGTGCTCGTCGAGTCCGAGAGAGACTTGCCACGGCTGGATGTCCTCCGCTATCCGGTGTTCCTCAAGCCGGCGTGGGAAGGATCGTCGAAGGGCATTGCCGAAGCGAACTACGTCGCCGACGCGGCGGCAGCCCGGCGCCGGGCCCGAGAGCTGCTGACGACGTACCAGGAGCCGGTCCTCGCCGAGTGTTATCTCCCCGGGGACGAGTTCACGGTCGCGGTGCTCGGCAATGGCGGCGAGGCCAGAGCGCTCCCGATCATCCGCTACCGGTTCGAGACGCTGCCCGAGGGCGCGTTGCCGATCATGGGCTACGAAGCCAAGTGGGTGTGGGACGATCGCTCCCAACCGCTCGAGGTGCTCGAATGCCCGGCGCGGTTGCCCACCGCCCTCGGGGTCCGGATCGCCGACACGGCGCTCGCGGCCGCGCGGGCGTTGGGGTGCCGCGACTGGGCGCGGGTGGACGTGCGGCTCGATGTCGAGGGGACGCCCAATGTCGTCGAAGTGAACCCCCTGCCGGGTGTCATCCCGAACCCCGCGGACAACAGCTGTTTCCCCTGCGCGGCGCGCGCCGCGGGGATCGGCTACAACGAGCTGATCCAGAAGGTCTCCCAGATCGCGTGGCGGCGGATCACGGGTGAGGATCTCCAGCTCCGACGTCTTGCGGAGGCGGCCGCGTGAAGATCGTCATCATCTACGACGCGGCGGCCGACGACTGGTCGGACGA